>JAHLLD010000013.1 GCA_020444325.1 bacterium | reverse complement strand
CCGTCTCGAAACCCCGACCTTCTCTGACAGCAAGCGCATGATTCTCTCGAGGTAAACGCATTGTCGAGATAGACACGAAGAAACCGTACATCCAAACCCGGGTGAGCAATCACCCATGACGCAAAGAACATCCCCCGATCCTGCAAAGGGTCGGGGGATGCTCTTTTAAAGGGGGACGGTTACTGCACAGGGATGCGCCGCAGCGCAGACGTAATGAGATGTTTCTACTAAAAAAATACTCCGGCCAGAGCGACCGGAGTATTGTAAGGAAATGATCTGTCAGGCGGCAGATCCCGTCAGAGGGTTGAAGCCCTGAGGGATGATGCTTCAGATGGCTGTTGCCTTCACAACTCTTGTGGGATCAATGCATAACGCCGTCTGGTGGTGTTCCCGTGAACATCTGACCGGGATCCTGCGGGATACTGATCTCTCCGAACTTGCGTTCGAATTTCTCGATGTTGTCACGCAGGGCATTGAGCAGCAGCTTCGCGTGCACAGGTGTCATGACCACACGTGCATGCACCTTCGCCTTGGGAACACCGGGAAGGATGCGGGTAAAGTCAATAACGAATTCTGCATTGGAATGGGTGATGATGGCGAGGTTGCTATAGATGCCTTCAGCTTCTTTTTCGCCGAGTTCGATATTGACCTGCTGATTCCGTGGATCCTGTTGGGTGTTGCTCATTATTCCTCCAGTGGCGTGAGATTGTTATTTCCGCAATTCATCTGCCTTGTCGTAGGCCGCTGCTGCATCTTTGGTCATGCCAAGCGTCGCATAAATTTTGCCCGCGAGGTCCCAGTTTGACGCACTTTCCGGCTGGATGTCAAGAAGCTTCTGCAGATAGGGAATGGCCTTCCGAATGACGGATTTGAAATCCGACTGTGGAGCGTCGGCGCCGCCGCTTTCATCTGCATCACGCATGCTTATGCCGTGACGCAGGTAAGAAACGGAAATATTATAGAGCGCGCTGGTATTGTCCGGTTCAACGTTGAGGGCGCGTTCGAGATAATGCGCCGCCTTCTCAAACATGTTGATCTGGAGCAATGCCGTGCCCGCTGCATACTGTGCACCCGCATCTTTGGGATTGTTGTCTGCATAGGACTGGAACTTCTCCACCGCCTCGTTCACACGATCGGCAGCGATGTACGTGTTCAGCAGCTCATTGTTCAGATCAGGGTTCTCGGGGAAATCGGCAACAGCACGATTGAGCAGTGTCAGGGCCTCATCAAACTTGCCCTTCGCTGCCTCGGCATCACCACCTTCTTTCAATGCGTTTGCGTCCTTGCGCAACAGCTGTCCCAGTGCACTGTAGGCCTCGGGTGTTGGATTGGCTTCAATCTGCTTTGCCAGGGGCTCGCGCGCGGCTTCATTGTCGCCCATGCCCATCAGTGCAAAGGCCTCATACGTGTAGGCATTGTACGCTGCGGAACTGTCCGGTTCGAGCATGGTGGCGGCGGCGAAGGTTTCCGCTGCTTTCTTGTACAGTCCCTCGTTCTTGGTCATCTGTGCCTTCTTGAACGTCGTCGCGCCATAGTTGAATGCCTTGCCCCAGTATGAGAGGCGGTAGTTGTCGATCTCCGCCGTGCTCTTTCCACCGAGCTGCTGTGCTTTCGACCAGGCTTCCTGCAGCTTGCCGAACTCCTTTTTCTCAGCGTAGACATGGCCGATCCAGTACCAGCCTTCTGCGCTGTTGGGCTTCTGCGCGATTTCCTTTTCAAAGGCTTCCTGTGCCTTGTCCAGCTTCTCAGAATTCTTGCTCGACTGATACTGCTGGAGATACAGTTTCCCGCTGGTGATATTCGGGGATGAGCACTGAAAACCCATCGTCGCCATTCCGATGACAACAACGGTCAGCAGGGCCATCCGCGTCAGTGAGAATTGTTTCATGTTTTCCTCGGTCTCCTTGAGTAGATATGGGTCGTAATTGCTCAAATTTTCCAACCAACAAAATATCCATACCGTGGTGCAAAGGCAAGGACAGAGCTGTGCCCTGATCCCAGGAAAGCAGGAGCGCAAACACAAAGAAAGGCGAGAGGGGCTAAATGATAATTATTTCTCTTTTCTGATGATACTGTATTGTATCGAAGCAACATGTACATTTGTACTCTAAACATCGAATTTCAAAGAACATGCGATGAATTTCCTGCTTGACATTTGCAGGAATTCGCCTATATTGGACATCTAGGTATTAGAAATTATGTCACCAGAAAACGGGAAACATCGACAAGTACTCGGGGGACAGCGCAGAAGCAGCACCGCAACAGCTGGAATGCACCGGCAGAAACTTGAGGCGCTGCTCGCCGTTTGCCGTAACAACCTCGCCGCCGTGGATGAGGCGCTGATCAGTCATGCCTTTCACTACATGCTGCAGGCGCACAAGGAGCATCGCAGGAAATCGGGCGAGCCGTATTACACGCATCCGTACGCGGTGGCGATGATCGTTGCCCAGGAAATCCCGCTCGATGATGCCTCCGTGGTTGCGGCTTTGCTGCATGACGTTATAGAAGACTGCGAGGATTATACCTACGAGGATCTCAGTGAGGAGTTCGGAAGCACGATCGCGGATATCGTCGAAGGCGCGACAAAAATATCCACCATCCTCGTAAGTAAAGAAATTACAAAGGCGGAGAACTATCGCAAGCTGATGGTCTCCATGATACAGGACATCAGGGTTATCCTGGTGAAATTCGCCGACAGGCTGCACAACATGCGCACGCTCGAGTTCGTCAATGCACATAAGCAGGAACGCATTGCGCGGGAAACGCTCGAGATTTTCGCACCCCTGGCACACCGTTTCGGACTGGGACGAATCAAGTGGGAGCTGGAGGATCTTTCCTTCAAATATCTGCATGAGGAAGAGTACAGGAAGCTGAAGAAGCAGATTTCCATCAAGCGGCGCGATCGTGAGGCGTATATCAAGCGTTTCTGCGCTCCCCTGGAGGAGGAACTGGCCCGGGCCCATCTCTCATTTGAAATGAGCGGCAGGCCGAAGCACCTGTACAGCATCTACAAGAAAATGGTCGATCGCAATAAGACCTTCGATGAGATTTATGACCTCTTCGCCATCCGTATCATTCTCGATACGAAAGAGGAGAAGGACTGCTACCTGGCATACGCCGTGGTCTGCGAGGTCTATACGCCTATTCCCGAACGGTATAAGAATTATATCGCCCTGCCAAAACAGAACGGATACAAGTCCATTCACACCACCGTGCTGGGGCCTGACGGCAGGATGGCCGAGGTGCAGATTCGTACCAGGGAAATGCATGAGGTAGCGGAAAAGGGTATCGCCGCGCACTGGGCATACAAGGAGAGCATCCAGAACAAGGCCAGCGCATTCGAGAACTGGATTCGATGGGTCCGCGAAATTCTGGAAAGTCCGCAGGGCGGCGCAACGGAGGAAGAGGGTGCACGGCAATTGATGGACAATTTCCGTCGCAATCTGTACCAGGACGAAATTGTGGTGTTCACGCCGAAAGGAGATCTCATTGTGCTGCCCAATGGGGCGACACCGGTGGATTTTGCGTTTGAGATTCACTCCGAGGTAGGACTGCACACGATCGGTGCAAAGGTCAATGGACGCATCGTCCCGCTCAATCGCAAGTTGCACAGCGGTGACCAGGTGGAGGTGATCACCTCGAAGAACCAGAACCTGAGCATGGACTGGGAACAGAACGTCGTCACGCACAAGGCGAAGACGGCGATACGGCGCTATCAGAACGAGCAGACCAAGCAGATTCTGCAGAGGGGACGGGAGAAATGGGAGCGGAGGGCACGGAAGCTCAAGCTGCCGACGGATGAAGAACCGTTGCTGCGCGCTGCAGGCATCCTGCGCTTTCCGAGCCTGAGTAAAATGATGGTCGCGCTGGCGAAGGACGAGATTTCCGTCGAAGATATTGTGCGTGCCGTGCAGGCTCCGAAAGTAGAAGTTCAGGATCCCGTGCTTCCTCAGAAAAATCAGCAGGAAGTGTTCGAGGAGTTCGCCGAGCGCGCACGCAGCGAAAAAGGTGTCATGATCGAGGGACAGGCAGCGGACATCGAATACGAGTTCGCGCGCTGCTGCAGTCCCCTCCCCGGCGACGATGTCATCGGCTTTGTCACCCTCGGACGAGGCATCAAGATTCACAGGCGAAGCTGCCGCAACATTCAGCGCCTCGTCCGCGACACCTCTGACGGCAGCATGCGTGACAGGCTGATAGATATCTCCTGGCCGGAAAATAAAAGTACGGAGTATCTCGGCGGCATTCGCGTAGAGGGAGAGGACAGGCCCGGTATCCTCAATGAGATCGCACTGGCTGTGACCAGTTATCAGAATACCAACATACGTAGTGTTAACATAGAGACAGAGAATTCCTTCTTTCACGGTTCGGTGCTGGTGACGGTGCACAGTCTTGAGCATCTGCAGCGCCTGATCGAACGGTTGAAAAAGGTCAAGGGCATCTCGAGCGCCGAACGATATATCGAGATGTCGTAACCCCTCAAATGGAGGTAGTAATCCATGAAACAAAAGGTCCCCACACTAACACGAAAGGACATCGCGCGAAAAGTAGCAGATCAGCTTTCTCTCAAGGTGCAGGATGCAGATCATGTCGTTGATACTGTGCTGACATCCATACGAGAGCTGCTCATGACAGCAGATCCTGAGATTCGGCTCGAGGTCCGCGATTTCGGTGTCTTCGAGGTCAAGCTTACCAAGGCGAAACCACGTGCGCGGAACCCGAAGACCGGTGACAAAGTCTACGTGCCACCCCGGAGGAAGACGCATTTCAAACCGAGCAAGCTGCTCAAGACCTTCCTCACCAAGCCCCTGAGTCCCCAGGCCGAAGCGCGGCTGATGGAGCGTGACCTCGAGCAGGGGAATACGCTCACCCGCAGACCGGTGGAGGAATTTTTTGCCAAGTAATCACGGCCGCGTTCTTGCGATCGATTACGGCGAGCGGCGTGTCGGACTCGCGATGTCCGATGAACTCGGAATTATCGCCTCCGGCGTGGGCACGTTCGCGAATGATGGAACGTTACTCACGTCCATCGCCAACCTTATCGAGGAGCGACAGGTCATCAGCGTGGTTGTCGGACTCCCGCTGACACTGCGCGGAGAACACGGTGGTTCTGCTGAAATGGTAACGAAATTCGTCGATCAGTTGCGGAAGGTCATCGACAAACCTGTGCACCTGATCGACGAACGTTTCACTTCAACGATTGCCGAGCGTACGATACGGGAAATGGGGGTAGGGAAGAAGAAGAGGAGGGAGAAAGGGAAAGTAGACGAAATAGCCGCTATTGTACTGCTTCAGGGATACCTTGATACAAAGACAGGAACTGCCGGTTGAGACCGGCAGTTCCTGTACGACGCATTCGTATGCCGAAGCTTATTCCACCCAGTCCGCGATAAATACGTTGGTATCACCTTCCTTGCTGTTGTTCCTGTTGGAACAGAAAACCAGCTTCTTTCCATCCCTTGTGAACATGGGGAAACCGTCGAAACCCTCGAACCAGGTCAGCCTCTGGAGTCCGCTCCCGTCAACATTAATCATGTACAGGTCGAAGTTGCGGGGGTTCGTCTTGTCCATATTGGAGCTGAAAATGATGCGTTTCCCGTCCGGATGCATGAATGGGGCAAAATTCGCGGCGCCGTTATTGGTGATCTGACGCATGTTGCTGCCATCGGCATCCATGATAAACAGTTCCAGCGTAGTGGGACGCACAAGATGCTCCTCGACCAGCTCCTGATATGCGGCGAGTTCCTCGTCGGTCTCGGGCCTGCTGGCGCGGAAGACAATCTTGCTGCCGTCAGGGGAATAAAACGGTCCACCGTCGTACCCTTTCGTATGCGTCAGGCGGCGGACATCACTTCCGTCGAGATTCATGGTGTAGATTTCGGGATCGCCATCTTTCGTGGAAGTGAATACAATGCGATCCCCTTTCGGTGAAATCGTCGCTTCGGCATCATAGCCGGGAGAGGCGAAGAGGGTCCGGATTCCGCTGCCGTCCCGATTGATCGCATAGATATCAAACTCCGGATAAAGCTTCCATACATAGCCTTTGCTTCGGTCAGGTGAAGGCAGGCAGCCGGGATCGTGCGCATGGGTGGAAGAATACACCAGTGATTCACCGTCAGGCATCCAGTACGAGCATGTTGTGCGTCCTTCACCATTCGAGAGTCGGGCCATGTCTTTCCCGTCAATGGTCATGGTGAAAATCTGGTCGCATTCCATGTCGTAGTCTTTACGCTGAAACGTGAGCATGCTCTCGTCGAAGCTCAGGTATGCCTCAGCATTTTCTCCTTCGAACGTGAGCTGCCGCAGGTTTTGCAGCTTGCTTTCCTGTGGGAGCGTCAGTGATGAAGCTGCTGCCGTACTATCGTTCTCGGCGTGATCCTGGTCGTTCTTTTCCTGTCCGCATGCCGTCAGTATCAGCAACGAAAGGGCAATATATGGGATGAAGGTTCGCATAGGACCTCTGTATTCAATCTGAAAATGATGGGGGAAAAGTCAGTCTGCGGGTGTCGTATGCAATGTCACGACGGGGCAGAGGGCATAACGGACGACGCGCTGTGCGATGCTGCCGATGAAAAATTGTTCTAGTCCACTGCGCGCATTGGTCGAGATCACAATCAGGTCGGCGCTCACTTCCTCGACGTAGGCGAGGATTTCTTCCGCAGTCTCTCCCTTGCGCATCGCGACATGCACGGCAGAGGGCTTCTCGACTTTTGCCAGCAGCGCATCGCATTTCTCCCGCAGTTCCTTGATCATCACTTCTTCCACAACCTCTTCGTTCAGGTCGAACGTGCGCATGGACAGGACGGAAAAGACATCCTGATACACATGCAGCAGGTGCAATTCGGATCCGTAGAGTTTTGCCAGGTGCATTGCCTCACGCAGGAGAGGAAGGGAGGCGGAGGAGAAGTCCACAGGGACAACGATGGTGGAAACAGATTCGAGCATGAGACGCTACAGGGATGCCTGCCGGGATTTATAGACGTGGTACAGAATAGTCTTGATGGATTCTGCGGTCGATTCCGGACAACGAGTGTTCCGCGCATGCTTCATAAGGCAGAGCTTCGTGGCGATGTTCAGCTGGTATTCGCCCAGCAATTCAGGCCGCTCATGAACGACATGCTGCAGGAAGTCGACTTCTTCGTCAGAAAGTCCGCTCGATTCCTTGTCCGCGAGTGCACTGATATACTCGTTCAGCTCCTCTTCACTCAGCGATGTGTAATCACGTGTAGCCATAATGCAGTTGCTGTATAACCTTTCTCTTTCGTGTGCGGGAAGCCCCGTCAACCATTTTCCGTAGCTGCAGCTGTCGCTGCCGCGCTGTCTGAATTACCTTTTTTTCGTTTCTTCTCCTTGTCCTCGAAGCCGCGTTTCGTGGCGTAATCATACAGTTGCGATCGGAGCATTTTTCTGCCACGGTGCAGTCTGGAACGCACGGTCCCGATCGGACATTCCACGAAATCTGCAATCTCTTCGTAGGTGAATCCTTCGATATCACAGAGGATCACAACGGTGCGGAATTCCTCGGGCAGCGCTTCGAGGGCGGTGGATACGTCATCGTCGAGGATGTTGGAGAAAATCTTCTCTTCGAGATCATTCGGATCCGTCGATTCGGCACGGATGGAGTGATAGAACTCCTCGACATCGTTATAGTCAACCTTGGCCGGCTCTTTCGATGTACGCCGGTAGATGTTGATAAACGAATTTTTCATTATTCTGAACAGCCACGCCTTGCAGTTCGTTCCCTGTTCGAACTTGTCGAAAAAGCGATAGGCTTTGAGATAGGTTTCCTGAAGGAGGTCGTCAGCTTCATCTGGATCGCTGGTCATGCGAAGCGCGAAATTGTACAACGCATCCATGTGCGGGAGCGCTTCCCGTTCAAAATCCAGGTGCCGCTTCCGCAGTTCTTCTGTACTCTCCATCGTTTCAACGTCTCCCGATTCGTGTCTTTCCTGAATCTCGGGATCTGCTACAGACATAAGTCTCCATTTCATCGGTCAGGTAGTCATGAAATATACACTCCACCCCCCAAAGGAGCAACGTACCTTCCCCTGTGTGGAATCGCGCCGATTTACCGCAATTCCGTATATTGTATATGGTGATTTTTCAGTCTTTTTCCTTGATAATCAGCGCGTTTCTGCTATATTTCCAATTAAGATATGATTAATCTGCTTTATTCCAGACCGAATTGCAACACTAATCGACGTTCCCTTCCATAATGCTCAAGCAGTCCTGGTCCCTCGGGAGTACCGTCCCCGCCCTCTGCCCGAAATGCAATGCCGAAGCACTGCACCGTAGTCACACGCATACGGTGCTGGAAGAGAAACGCAAACATGTAAGTACGAAGCGTCCGTATCGTTGCCATGAATGTGACTGGCGCGGCTGGCTGGAAGAATCACAGCTGCGGTATTCAGCTTCCGTCGTCAAGGCGAAGGTCGTGAGTAATCACGAACAGGATGTTGAGATACCGGATATCCGCCTCGAAGGTGAGGATACCCTGGAACGCCGTATCGCAACGCACAGGGAAGGAGCATCGCCATCAGACGCGAAGAAAAGCAGCGACGCGAAAAATAACAGTGACGCGCAGAAAAGCAGCAGTGGCAGTGAACCCGGCGACAAGGAGGAGAGGCCGTCATTGGCTGACGATGCTCCCACGAAGGAAGAGGACGTGGAGCTCCCGAAGCCGCCCGAATTCGATGAGGCGAGCGGTAAGCCCCTCACACACAAGGTGAATCTTGCATTTCATCATCATGCCCGGCATACCGCGAAGCGCTGTCCGGGCTGTGGTGAAGCTTCCCTGTTTCGTTCACGCTCGCGCAACATGAGTGAGAATCTGAAAAAGCGCTTTACGAATAAACGATTGTATCGCTGTCATCGCTGCGGCTGGCGCGGCTGGCTGAGCAAGGGATTCTGAATCCCGGACAGCGGATTATCATGAAAACGACTCTCATCCACCCCACCACCTCAATGGATTGATCCATGCAAATCTCCAAATCAGCGGGTTATGCGGTTCATGGACTCGGGTACCTCGTGACTCGTGGCACACAGCAACCTGTTCAGATTTCCGAAATCGCCGAGGACCAGGACGTGTCCAAAACCTATCTGGCGAAAATTTTCCAGCAGCTCTCCACTGCCCGCATTGTCGTCGGACATCGTGGCGTCACTGGCGGCTACATCCTCGCAAGGGAGCCGAAAGAGATTACCCTTGTCGATATCATCGAGGCTGTCGATGGACCAATTATCCGGCGCCACTGCTGCCTGGGATTGTTCGGCTGCGCGATCAAGTCGAAATGTGCAGTCCTTGACGCATTCTCCGAAGCAAATGAACGTTTCGTCGAGACGCTGGAGAAAATGACGCTCAAGGATATGGTTGAAGGCATGACGAAGGCCAAGGCACCTTTCCTCGCATTCGGGAAAGGAAAATAATTCGGCGATCACGGTCGCGGCGTCCCCTGCCGCGATATCCTGAGCCTTGGAATTTCATCTCCACCATACGGACGCCGGCTGCAAAGCGCGGGCAGGGACGTTTCACACCGACCACGGGACGGTGGATACGCCCATTTTCATGCCTGTCGGAACACAGGGAAGTGTCAAGGCGGTGCAGCAGCGGGAGCTGCGCGAAATCGGCGCACGCATCATCCTGGCGAACACGTATCACCTGGCACTTCGTCCCGGTCCGGCACTGCTCGAAGAGGCGGGTGGACTGCACCGCTTCATGAACTGGGATCGGCCGATCCTCACTGACAGCGGCGGCTATCAGGTGTTCTCGCTCTCCGAACTGCGAAAAATCGAAAACGATGGTGTTACCTTCCAGTCGCATATCGATGGGTCGTACCACCGTTTCACACCTGAACGCGTCATTGATATACAGCGCTCCATCGGCTCCGATATCATGATGATACTTGATGAATGTCCCCCTGCCGACTGCGGCTACGAATACGCCGCTCGCAGTAATCAGCTGACGTTACGCTGGGCAGCCCAGGCGCGCGAGCATATCGCAAAGACGAATCCTCGCTACGGACATGCGCAATTCGGTTTCGGTATCGTGCAGGGAAATGTGTTTGAAGACCTGCGTACGGAAAGTGCAAATGGACTCGTTGATCTGGACTTTGATGGCTATGCGGTTGGCGGACTCGCCGTGGGCGAGGAGGCGGAAGTCATGTACCGGATCACCGAGCACACCACAACGCAGCTTCCCGAAAACAAACCACGTTACCTCATGGGGGTCGGTACCCCGGTGAATATCGTTGAGTCGATCGCACGCGGGATAGACATGTTCGATTGTGTCATGCCCACACGTAATGGCAGGAATGCCATGGTGTTCACTGCTGATGGCCCCCTGATGATAAAGAAGGAACGTTTCCTTCATGAGTATCGTCCGATCGATGATGAATGCGACTGCTACGCCTGCAGCAATTTTACGCGTGCCTATATCTCCAACCTGTTCCGTACGCGCGAAATACTGGGTCTGCAGCTCGCATCGATCCACAACCTTGCATTTTATCTGCGATTGACGCGTGATGCGCGAAATGCTATCTTTCAAGATACTTTCTCTGCATGGAAAGACGATTTCGTCGCGCGCTATCATGCAAAGGCAGCAACGTAACTTTCGACACACAGCATAAAACAGGAGTCACATCGTGATGACGCACTTACTGGCCATGGCACCGCAGCAGGGCGGCAGTGGCGGCGGCGGAATGTTCAGCACCCTGATCTTCTTCGCCCTGATTTTCGTGATCTTTTATTTCATGATTCTTCGTCCCCAGCAGAAACGCGCCAAAGAGCGCCAGAAGATGCTTGACAGCATCAAGAAAGGCGACAAGGTCGTGACCTCAGGCGGACTGCACGGGAAAATTGTCAATGTCGACGAGAAAACGGTTCTGCTCGATGTCGGTGATAATCTCAAGCTGAAGTTCGACCGCACGGCCGTCAATACTGTCACCAGGGAAGCGTCGGGCGAATAAAAACGGAGTGGCCATCATGGCACAGGAATTTCACAGTATAGATGAGGCCATTCAGGCCATACGGGCAGGCGAGATGGTTATCATCGTCGATGATGAGGACCGTGAAAACGAAGGCGATTTCGTGTGCGCCGCCGAAAAGACGACACCGGAAATGGTCAATTTCATGGTCCGTCATGGACGTGGCATGGTCTGCGTGCCCCTGACCGAGCAGCGTATGGATGATCTCCAGCTCGGGATGATGGTCGATGGAAACACGGCGCTGCACGGGACGAACTTTACCGTGACAGTCGATTACGTGCACGGTACGACGACGGGTATCTCGGCGTCGGATCGCGCCGCAACCATCAGAGCGCTGGCGGATCCTTCCACGAACCCCACCGACCTGGCGCGTCCCGGACATATTTTCCCGCTCAAGGCTGTCGCAGGCGGCGTCCTGCGCCGTGCGGGACATACGGAGGCAGCCGTCGATCTCTCACGCCTCGCAGGATTGCAGCCTGTTGGCGTCGTGTGCGAAATCCTCAAAGAGGACGGCACGATGGCTCGCACGCAGGAGCTGTTCAGTATCGCGAAAGAATATCAGCTCAAGATCATCACGGTCAATCAGCTGATCGAATACCGCGTCAAGAAGGAAAAGCTGGTCAAGAAGGAGATTATAACGCATCTCCCAACACGCTATGGTGAGTTTGAAATCCATCTCTATACAAATACGATGGACAACAAGGAACACCTTGCCCTCATCAAAGGCGATATCAGTGACGGCGAGCCCGTACTCGTCCGTGTGCATTCCGAATGCCTGACCGGAGATACCTTTGGCTCGCTCCGCTGCGATTGCAAGGACCAGCTCAATGCCGCCATGATGATGGTGGAGCGTGAAGGTCGTGGTGTGGTGCTGTACATGCGGCAGGAAGGCCGTGGTATAGGGCTGGCGAATAAGCTGCGCGCCTACAACCTGCAGGATTCCGGACTCGATACCGTGCAGGCGAACATCGAACTCGGTTTCCGAGACGATCTTCGCGATTACGGCATCGGTGCACAAATTCTCGCCGATCTGGGTATCCAGAAAATGCGCCTCCTGACCAACAACCCGAAAAAGGTTGTCGGACTCAAGAGCTACGGACTCGAAATTGTCGAGCGCGTGCCTATCGAGAGCATGCCAAATGATATCAACGAAGCCTATTTGCGGACCAAACGCGACAAGATGGGGCACCTGATCCTGCATCAGCACAGCTGATGTCTCACCCCGCCGCGGGCAGGACGGGCTTGACAAAGTCCCGTTAAAATCCTAACTTATTCCATCATAGCCAGAATTCCTGTGCGGAATACTGGCTATGTTTTTTATTCGCTTGCTCACACCACATCAATACCGGAGTCAACCGTGGAGTCGAAAGGAACCGTCTACCTCACCAGACCACGTATGATCGAGCTGGAAAAACAACTCCAGCATATGAAAACCAAGGGACGCGCGGAAATTGCCGAAAAGATCTCCGAGGCGCGGTCACACGGGGACCTCAGTGAGAATGCGGAATACGATGCTGCCAAGGAGGAGCAGGGGTTGTTCGAACTGCGCATCAGCAAGCTAGAAGATCTGCTCTCCCGCGCACGTATCATCGATAAAAGCGACCTGCCGAAAGATGCGGTGTATATCCTGTCGGATGTGACGCTGGAGGACCTGAAGAAAGGCGGAACAGTCACCTATAAACTGGTGTCACAGGAAGAAGCCGACTTCGAGCAGAACAAGATATCCGTATCATCTCCCATCGGGAAGGCGTTGCTGAAAAAGAAAATCGGCGACATCGTGAAAGTGGTTGTTCCGGCAGGCACGCTCGAATACAAAATTCTCGAGGTTTCCTGATAACCTCGACATCCCGGAAAAAAAAGCGTCCCCCGTTCTTCGAGGGACGCTTTTTTCATGGAAATATGCAGTTCCTGCATATTTTTTTACCTGCAATTATGCAGTTTCTGCATAATTATTCACCCGGGAATATGCAGAATGTGCATATCGCCGGGGAGGCGCATGGCATCAGTCTACAGGGTACTCCAGTTCGGCCGGGGGCATGGAGGCGCCATTGCCTTTCAGGTAGGCATTGAACCAGTCCATCGTACGCATGAGGAAGTCCATGCGTGCGGGGTTTCTGCGGTTCCCGTGTCCTTCTCCAGGATACCACACCAGGCGCACCGGGGCCTTGCTGTGCAGTTTGAGGGAACGATAGAGTTCGAGGCTCTGACTGGGATGGACACGAGGGTCTTCCTTGCCGTGGAGTATGAGCGTCGGGGTTTTGCTGCCCCTGGCCCACTTGACGGGACTCCGGTCCCACACTTTTTCGAAATCTTCATGCGTCCAGATACCCCAGTGCACGTAGTAATCCTCATACGGAATATCGGTGGTGTTGCGCTTGGAGATCTGGTTGGAGACGCCGACGAAGACCACGGAAGCCGCGAAGCGATCGGTATGCTTTGTGGCGCCCCAGGCCGAGAAGTAGCCGCCATAGGAGCCGCCGCCGATGCCGACGCGTTTCGGATCGACCAGGCCATTGTCTACCAGCGCATCGATGCCATCGAGCACATCAGTGAATTCCTTTCCTGCCAGGTCACCGAGTCCCATTTTGGAGAACGCTACCCCGCGTCCCGTACTCGCACGGTAGTTCGGCATGAACACGAAGTAGTCCTGGGCTGCGGCCACCTGTCCCCACGTCGAATAATGTGTCACCCAGCCATTGTGGTTGGCCGATTCCGGTCCGCCATGAACATAGGTGATGAGCGGATATTTCTTTCCCTGCTCGTAGTTGAGCGGATAGATCAGCACGGAGGTGATGCGCAGTCCATCGTCAGCCTGGTAGTCGAACGACTCCTGGCGGGCGAGCCTGATGTCGTTCAACCAGGGATTTGAATTCGTCAACCGTTCGAGGCGGTCGCCTGAGAAGGTGTACAGCTCACGCGGATGTCGTGCGCTGCTTGCGGGGAAAGCGATCACGCCTTCCGCTGCTGAAAAATGTGTCGCGATAAACGTGCCCGCCTTCACGACAATGGAGGAAGACGGTGCCGAAAGCGGCTGTTCCCGCAGCGTGGTCTCGACTCCCTCTTCGGAGGCGTACAGCAGCGTCGCAGCGTCCTTCCAGGCCACATCCGTTACTGTACCCTCGAAATCCATCGTGTAGTTGCGCAGTTTTTCGAACGGGGTATTCTCCGCGATATCGGTCACGAACAGCGACCCCTCCTTGCTGTCCCACACCGCGGCGGCCGAGATGAACGCCAGCTTCCTGCTATCGGGACTCCACGTGATTTTCCCCAGTTTCCCGGGGTTCTCGACGATTTTCGTGAGTTCGCCGCTCGCGACGTCCAGGAGGTGAATGCGCTTAAACATATAGGAATGATCCACGAGGTTTTTCGGCGCAATGGCCGCGGCGATGTATTTGCCGTCGGGACTCCAGTCAATGCTGTACGCGGAGACGCCGTCGGTCATTTTCTTGACACTGCCGTCCTCGAGTGAACGTATGTAAATATTGCGGTCGGGACTGTTTTCTTCGTACACCTCTGCATTGAAGCCCATCCGCAGCCACTTGCCGCGCGCGCTGTTTTCCGCTTCGGTGGCGATGTAGGCGATGGCATTGCCGTCGGGACGCAGCGTGTATGCCAGCACGGAAGTCGCACTCTCGGTCAGCGGGAAGGCGCCGCCGCCGTCGAGAGGCATGGCGTACACCTGCGTGCCGGGGAGTTCGTCCCTGTGTGCACGGAACGTCAGCAATCTGCTGTCTGCGCTCCACCCGATATCATAGGCGACGGATTTCCCGCCGACGTACTCGCGGTCCTCGCCCGTGCTCCGGTTGAGCACGTGCAGTGTACGGTAGCTTGAGCCGGGATCGTCAGAAAATGGACGCGGTTCCAGCACCGTGTATGCAATAAATTTCGCATCGGGTGATACCTTCACCTCGATTACCTGGCGCAGATCAAACAGGTTTTTCTCATTCAGCACATTCTGCGCCTGCAGCACAACAGGAAAAATCAGCAGCAGAAGCAGCGGCAGCGCGGGGAGGATGGCTCGTCGTTTGTCACTCATGGGCACATTATCTGGGTTATGGAACATGTATTGGTAGCTGTATAAGTATACGCAGGATGGGATTTCAGGAAAAACCCTTCCGCAGCAGACAATCGTTCCCGGAATCTTTCGGCGATTGGACTTGTTTGGAATGCACAATCTTGACATTTTTGTACAGATTGATTTGCGTGAACTGAAGACAGGACTTTGAAGGACGACAGATGAGCAGCAACGAACAGGAACTTGAACAGTTTACCAGCGGTGAATACAAGTACGGTTTTGTCACCGACATCGAGGCGGATACGGTTGAGAAGGGACTCAACGAGGACGTTATCCGCATCATTTCCGCGAAGAAGAAAGAGCCGGAATGGCTGCTGCAATGGCGGTTGAAGGCATACCGGCGCTGGCTGGAAATGGAAGAACCTGACTGGGCATTTATCCACTATCCCAAAATCGACTATCAGGATATTTCCTACTACTCTGCGCCCAAGGCCAAGGAGGGCCCGAAAAGTCTTGATGAGATCGACCCCGAACTGCTGGCGACATATGAAAAGCTGGGCATCCCCCTCAAAGAGCAGGAAATGCTTGCAGGCGTGGCGGTGGATGCCGTGTTCGACAGTGTGTCCGTGGCGACGACGTTCAAGGACAAGCTCAATGAAATGGGTATCATTTTCTGCTCCTTCTCCGAGGCGGTGCAGAACCATCCGGAACTGGTGAAAAAGTGGCTCGGCTCGGTGGTGCCATACGGTGATAATTATTTTGCCGCGCTCAACTCCGCGGTGTTTTCCGACGGTTCCTTCGTGTATATCCCGAAGGGTGTGCGCTGTCCGATGGAACTGTCGACCTACTTCCGCATCAACAGTATGGGAACCGGGCAGTTCGAACGCACGCTCATAGTGGCCGAAGACAGCGCCTACGTCAGCTATCTCGAAGGCTGCACGGCGCCGATGCGTGATGAAAATCAGCTGCACGCCGCCGTGGTTGAGCTCGTGGCGCTCGACAATGCGGAAATCAAGTATTCGACCGTACAGAACTGGTATCCCGGAGACAAGGAAGGGAAAGGCGGCATTTACAATTTCGTGACCAAGCGCGGCAAATGCGCCGGTGTGAATTCCAAGATTTCATGGACGCAGGTCGAGACCGGCTCCGCCATCACCTGGAAATACCCGAGCTGCATTCTCGCAGGCGATAATTCCGTCGGCGAGTTCTACTCTGTCGCCGTCACGAATAATCGCCAGCAGGCCGATACGGGCACCAAGATGGTGCATCTCGGAAAGAACACGCGCAGCACCATCGTGTCGAAAGGCATCTCCGCGGGCTTCAGTCAGAATACGTACCGCGGACTGGTTAAAATCGGGAGCAACGCGGAAGGCGCGCGCAACTTCTCGCAGTGTGATTCCATGCTCATGGGCGATACCTGCGGCGCACACACGTTCCCATATATCGAGAGTAAAAATGCATCCGCCCAGATGGAACACGAGGCGACGACCTCGAAAATCGGGGAGGATCAGATATTCTACTGCAATCAGCGCGGGATCTCAACGGAAGATGCCGTGAACATGATTGTCAACGGCTTCTGCAAGGAAGTCTTCCGTGAGCTCCCGATGGAATTCGCGGTAGAGGCGCAGAAGCTGCTCGGCATCAGCCTCGAGGGCAGCGTCGGTTAAAGAGAGAAACTGAGAATTATACAGCGAAGAATCGGAGATATCCACATGCTCGAAATCAAAAATCTGCACGCCAGCGTTGAGGGAAAGGCGATTCTCAAAGGCGTCAATCTCAGCGTCAAGGCTGGAGAAATTCATGCCATCATGGGGCCGAATGGTTCCGGGAAATCGACGCTCGCCGGCGTACTCGCGGGACGCGACGCCTTTGATATCACGGAAGGTGAAATCATTTACCGCGGAAAAAATCTGCTGGAACTCTCACCTGAAGTGCGCGCCTGCGAAGGCGTTTTCCTTGCCTTCCAGTACCCGGTCGAAATTCCCGGCGTGAGCAATACCTATTTCCTCAAGGCCGCGCTCAATGCCGTGCGGAAATACCGTGGGGAAGAGGAACTCGATGCGGTGGATTTCCTCGGCCTGGTCAAGGAGAAAATGAAACTGGTGGAAATGAACCCCGACCTGCTGAATCGTCCCGTCAACGAAGGCTTCTCCGGAGGCGAGAAGAAGCGCAATGAGATACTGCAGATGGCCGTACTCAATCCGCTACTCAGCATCCTTGACGAAACGGATTCCGGACTCGATATCGACGCACTGCGTATCGTGGCCAACGGCGTGAACAAGCTGCATACGGAAGAAACGGCTTCGATCGTGGTCACGCATTATCAGCGCCTGCTTAATTACATCGTCCCCGACCGCGTGCATGTGCTGGTCGATGGACGCATTGTGAAATCCGGCGGCAAGGACCTGGCGTTCCAGCTCGAGGAAGAGGGATACGACTGGGCGCGTGAACTCGAAGAGCAGATGGAAGAAGGTGCGTAATCGATGACCATGAAAAATGAACATGCTCTGAGTACTGTCCGCAAGCGCTTCGAGGAATTCGAGCAGGGACTGAACGGCGGTGCCGCGACGCCCCGGCATGCGCAGCGGAAATCCGCCATTGCGCGCTTCCTCGAGCGTGGTTTCCCGACCATGCGTGATGAGGAATGGCGCTACACGAATATCAACGCCATCCTGGAAACGGATTTTGCACCTGCTTCCGTCCCGACAGCGGAAACCCTCTCCGCCATCGATGCCGCAGGCTTTCTTCCGGGATTGAAAGACATGCATCGCCTGGTGTTCGTCGACGGACACTATGTCGAAGCGCTCTCCGTTCCCGGACCAACGGTCCCGGGACTTGCTGTCCTTCCGCTCTCGGTGGCGATCGAGGAGCAGCCTGACCTCGTGCAGCGCAGCAATACCGGCATCGACGACAGCGCGGAGAATCCCTTTGCTTCACTGAACGCCGCATTCGCACAGGAAGGTGCGTTCATCCATGCTGCCGCCGGCACGGTTTGCGAGACTCCGATTCACCTGCTCTTCCTGAGCACCGGTGGGAGTGCAGCCTCGGCGCATCCGAGGATTCACATTCTCGCCGAAGATCATGCGGAACTTTCGATTATCGAACAGCACGCCGCGCTCGGTGAGGGAAATTATTTCCGCAACATTGTCACCGAAGCTGTTGTCGGTACCGAAACGCATGTGCGCGTTTACAAAATTCAGGACGAAGCCGAGGACGCAAGGCATGTGGCATCGGCATATGCACGGGTTGCGGGACGCGGGGAATTTCAGAACCACTATTTCGGCTTTGGCAGTGCATTGCTGAGGAACAATCTCCATACCGTTCTCGAAGACGAGTATGCCGAATGCCGCATCAACGGTGTTTTCATTCCTCACGGATCCCAGCACATGGATCATCACACCGTGATCGATCACGCGAGTGCGAACTGCAACAGCCATGAATTGTACAAGGGTATACTCAACGACAGCGCGCGCGGGGTGTTCAGCGGACGCATCATCGTCCGGAAAGACTCCCAGAAAACAGATGCAAAGCAGTCGAACAACAATCTGCTGCTTTCTGACAACGCGCAGATCGACACCAAACCGCAGCTCGAAATCTGGGCGGATGACGTCAAGTGCACACACGGCGCCACGATCGGACGCATCGACGAGGAGGCCATGTTCTATCTCCGTTCCCGCGGTGTGCCTGAAGCCCTGGCAGGGAATATCCTCTCTTACGCCTTTGCGAGTGAACTGCTCTCGCATGTAAAGACCCCGGCCCTGCATGACTACCTGGACCATGCTATTCACGAGCGACTTGAACGCAGCTGGAAAACATCATGACATCCATTCTCCCAGACATCGCCCCAGCCCCTGCGACTTCCCGTACACAGAACGGGGGACTGAATCTCGAGAGCATCCGTGCCGATTTCCCGGTACTCTCTCAGCGCGTATACGATAAGCCACTGATCTATCTCGACAGTGCGGCATCTACGCAGAAACCGCAGGTGGTTATCGATACACTGCAGCGCTTTTATTCAGAGCAGTACTCCAACGTGCATCGCGGCGTGCATCACCTCAGCCAGGTCGCTACTGATCTTTACGAGGATGCGCGACGGACCGTACAGCGTTTTCTCAACGCACGCCAGGAGGAAGAAATTGTCTTTCTCCGCGGGACGACCGAAGCCATCAATCTCGTTGCACAGACCTATGGACGCAGTGAGCTGCAGGAGGGCGACGAGGTCATCATCTCTGCGATGGAGCATCACGCCAACATCGTACCCTGGCAAATGATCTGCCAGGAACGCGGTGCGCATCTGCGTGTGATTCCCATGAACGACAAGGGCGAGCTGGACCTGGATGTCTACGCCGAATTGCTCGGGGAGCGAACGAAAATCGTGGCGATTACGCATGTGTCCAATGTGCTGGGTACCATTAATCCCGTGCGCGAAATGATTCGTATGGCGCATGAGTTCGATGTCCCCGTCCTGCTCGACGGCGCGCAGTCCGCACAGCATCTGCCCATCGATGTGCAGGAACTGGATTGTGATTTTTTCACCCTCAGCGCACACAAGATGTACGGTCCCACGGGTATCGGAGTGCTGTACGGGAAGAAAGAGCTGCTCGACCGCATGCCCCCATATCAGGGTGGCGGCGACATGATTCTGAATGTGACCTTTGAGAAAACCACCTACAATGAGGTCCCTTTCAAGTTTGAAGCGGGGACACCCAACATTGCCGGGGCCATCGGTTTTGCCGCGGCACTTCGTTATCTGCGAAATTTCCCGATTGAACTGGTGCAGGCTCATGAAAAAGATGTGCTTGCCTATGCGACGCGAAAACTGCGCGATATCGATGCGGTGCGCATCCTGGGAACCGCCCGGGCAAAGGCCAGTGTGCTCTCGTTCACGCTGTGCGCCGTGCACCCGCATGATATCGGTACCATTCTCGATCAGTACGGGATCGCCGTGCGGGCCGGGCATCACTGTGCGCAGCCTGTCATGCAGCGTTTCGGCATCCCCGCAACTGCACGCGCTTCTTTCGGCATTTACAACACGCGGGACGACGTCGATGTCCTCGCCGACGGCATTCAACATGTACTGGAGGTATTCGTCTGATGGATGGACTCAGGGAACTGTACCAGGAAGTCATCCTGGATCACAACAAGCGCCCGCACAATTTTCACGGGATGGACGACGCCGATTCCACGCTGGAGGGGTTCAATCCTCTTTGCGGGGACCATTATACGTTCTATCTCCGGTTCGATGGCGACCGCATCAGCGAGGTGAGTTTCGAGGGCAGCGGCTGCGCGATATCAAAAGCCTCGGCGTCAATGATGACTGCCGTGCTCAAAGGGAAAACCCGCGCAGAAGCAGAACGACTTTTCGAATTGTTCACCGGCATCGTGACGGGCAAAATCGACCCGATGGATAACCTCGATGAACTTGGAAAGCTCGCCGCGTTCGCGGGTGTTGCAGAATTCCCGATACGCGTGAAATGTGCGACGCTGCCCTGGCATACGATGCACGGGGCGCTGCATGGGAATGACGAACAGATTTCTACCGAATAAGGATAGTACCGAGATGCTCACAGACGAACAGCTGCAGGAAATCGACGACAATGTCGTTCATGTGATCAAATCCTGCTACGATCCGGAAATCCCTGTCAATATTTATGACCTGGGACTCATTTACCAGATTCGTGTGAAGAATAACGGGAACGTCGATATCAAGATGACACTGACTTCTCCGAACTGTCCGGCCGCGCAGTCTCTTCCCGCCGAGGTTCGCGAGAAAGTGCAGGAAATCAATGGCGTCAATGAGGTGACTCTCGACATCGTCTGGGATCCGCCCTGGACGCCTGCGCGCATGACCGAGGCTGCAAAGCTCGAACTTGGCATGTTTTAGAAGATGTGGTTCCGTCCGTTGCAGTTTTCTGTGCGTGATGAGACCGTTCATGATGATCAAACAGGAGTAATATAGATATGTTCAATAATCTGTCCGTTCGAAAAGGACCGATGTACGACCCTGTCGCCGTGCAGCCGATGCGTGACGAATTGACCGCGACCGGTTTCGAAGAACTGCTCACGGTAGAGGATGTCGAAAGCGCTGTGCACGAGACCGAAGGACTGATGCTCGTGATGGTGAATTCCGTCTGTGGATGTGCAGCCGGCAGCGCGCGTCCCGCAGCTGCCCTGGCTCTGCAGAACGACCTGATTCCGGACCGCATGGTGAGCGTCTTTGCGGGGCAGGAGCGTGAAGCTACCGAACGCATGCGTTCATATTTCACCGGCTACGCACCTTCTTCGCCGAGCATGGCCCTGCTGCGCGACGGGAAGCTGGAATTCATGCTGCAGCGCAGCGATATCGAAGGACGCAGCGCCGAGGAAATCGCCGCGGACCTGCGTGATATGTTCAATGTTCTCGCGAAACGCAAGGGCCCGGCAATCAGTGCCGAGCAGTACGCCAGCCTCGAGCACGCCCGTGCCTGCGGTTCGCGCATCCCGAGGATCAACTGAGGCTGCGGCCATGAAATTCAGCTCACAGGAAGAATATGGATTACGCTGCCTTCTGCAGCTCGGACGCAGCGAAGCTTCGTCGATGACCATTGCGGAAATCGGCGAGGCCGAAGGATTATCACAGGCATATGTTGCCAAGCTGCTCCGTATCCTGCGCATCAACGGTTTTGTTGACAGCGTACGCGGACAGGAGGGTGGGTATACGCTTGCCCGTGAGGCCGATCAGATTCTGCTCAGCGAAGTGCTGGCAGCGCTCGGCGGACGCTTCTACAAACCGGGTTTCTGCGATCACTATGCAGGGACGGAATCTGTCTGCGCACATACCTTTTCCTGCTCCATTCGTCCCCTCTGGCACCGGGTTCAGACCGCAATTGATGGTGTCCTCGAAAAGACCACGCTGCTGGATCTGATGGAAGGAGAATCGCAGCCACCACCTGCGCTGATTTCACGTGACGAGCTCGTCGCGTCGTCACAACAGCACCCCGCTTGACACGCTCCCGCCTCCACGGCGGGAGTTTTTTTTCAGCCTGCCCTATTTTGTATCTTTTTGCAAAAGCCACTGTGTACAGACGATGCTGAACGAGCAGGATACAGCTGAACTATATGATCATCTTAGGGCGTTGGTACATGAAATACCACAGCCGGGGAATCTCGATGTTCTCATCCACCATTCGGTGAGGATGACGGAGCATTTGCTCTTCTGGCTGAGCCGTCGGCGAAATTACTCCATGTCGGGCCTTGGAATGACAATGCGTGATCTGGCCTATGACGTGGTCGGAGAACTGTTTGCCGGTGAGGAAGAACAATGCTGCGCATCTCTGCGCAGTGGACTTGCCGATGCGGCGCCCGAGGATCGTGAAGCGATACTCTCCTCGTTCGAGGCCATCCTGTTCAAAAACGTGCATCAGCATCTTGCCCGCATTTTTGGCGAACTCAATCCGCTGCATCAGCACCTGCTGCGTTCGCTTCGTGGACATGTTGCACGAAATGAAAATCTGACGTCACTCGACAGGCTGGATGGAAGATGGTACCTGCACAGCAACAGCAGCATGGATACCCTGGTACTGCCCGCGATGCCCATTGAGGATCTGCGCCGGCACCTGCATATCCGTGGTATCGAACGGGCTGCTCCGGTGGCTCGTATCCTGCATGCTGTACTGCAGAGCCTGCAGGAGCAGGATGAGTATCGAAAAGCCGTGCTCGAGGCAGATGTTGTGCAGCTTACCCGCGAGTCTCTCGGCATGGAATACCCGCATCAGACCGTGAAAAGCAATGATCCGGTTGAAAGCAGTGATGCCGATGTGCTTGGACGCATTCTCATGCGTACACTCGATGCGACGCTTCCATGGATCGATGAAATCTATGTGCAGAAAAAACGGCTTTCCACGACGGAAGCGGAATGCCTGGTCTCAGCTATTCGTATGTATTTCAAGGATTTAATGGGTGAAAATGAGGCGCTCGGCCCGTACTCTTATCTTCGCCAGTGCATGCCCGGGTTGACGCATGCGCGCTTTCGCAGCAGCTATCGGCGCAAGTTCGAGTACATACTGCAGCGTGTCCTGGACGAGGCGTATATTCAACTGGGAAGGGACGCCACGCTGCTGCGCTAGGTCCCCCCTGATTTTTTTCAACTTTTTTTGTCCACCACGGGCAATCCGTAGGTATATAGAGGTGAGAGAGATTTCTACAACATACCGCGTTGGAGCAGGAACACATGAAACATCTTGACATGAAGGACATTCTCACTCTCGCAAGAAGAGGAGAGCGGACTTCGCATCTGGATGCCTGTTCTTTCTGCAGGGAACACTATCAGATGGCGGTGGATTACCTGGCTTTTTCACCGGATATGGTTCGCGGGGAGGATCAGAGCATAAACGATACCGGACATCAGTCCATGTATGGCGCACAGACCTATCGTCTTGCAGCCCAGACTGTGGAGACAGCCTCTCCCATGTTCCGCCTGCGTAGAACATGGTACTTCGACAACAACGCGAGAATCCTCAGGGTGATCGAAGACATCCCCAGGGGCATTCTCACCGGCTTTTTCATCGGTGAACGGGAGGACCGGGCGCTGGGAATTCGTTTTGACGGCCTCGATGAAGAATACCATCCCGACCAGAATGGCGTTTTTGAAATCGGTTCCGCGAACATTAATATCGAACCGATGAAAGTGACACTGGTTGACGCATGATGTTCACGGAATCGGAGCCTTCAGGAAAAATTCGCAGGTACGCGCAGCCTCCCTGGTGCCGCTGACGTGCCGGAGAATCTGACAGGGTATATTCGTACTCCAGCGGAACTCGACGCTGCGGCCCGCGCGCTCGAGCGCAGCCTGTGGCAGACTTCATCCCCACAGAAACGATTTCTCCTTATTACGCAGTTCTTCAGCCACACCCGTGAACTGCCGGATTCATGGCTTTCAGGGTACATTGGTTTCCTTGCGCCGGTTTTTATTGAACTGGTGCGCCTTCCCTATATCCGCAGTTTTCCCCCTTCTGTGTGGGTAGATGCCTACGATTTCCTGCTGCTCGTGCGCAGGCAATCCTGGGGAGAACGGCTGCAGGGACTTCCCGAGGCCTTCAATCAGGCGCTCGAGCAGGTACTGCTTTCGCACGCGTTCGTTTCCAGTCTCCGGGAACTGCATACCTATCTGCTTGGCATTGGTTTCGTTTCACAGCCATTGGAAGCGGAGGGATGGACGCGCATCTTCGGATCTTCCACAACAGGCTATGGCCTGTTTGAAACCTATGTGGGGATTCTGCGCGAACGTGAACACGGGGAACTGGCTCTCCTGTCGCAGGCGCTGGCCACGTGGGGGGCATTCCGTGAACGGCGCAACGCCGTTTCCGTCATCCTCCTGGAGGAAGAGAGCTACGGTACGTATTCGGCGGGACGTGTGCTGCCCATGGACGTCATCGCGCAGGAGGGCCGACCCGGTGACAGTCATCTCGGCAACCTTCTTGGCGACAGCGGCCGCGACACAATGGAACAGTTGCAGCGCGCTGAAGTTCTCAGCGCTTCCATCATCGCATCACGCTTCCCGCACAGCAGTGTGGATGTACGCTATAATTTTTCCGTGCATGAAAGCAGTGCGGAACTTGTAGGCGGGTCGCTTGGACTTGCAGCGGTCGCGGGACTTCTCGCGGAGCGAACACAGCGACAGAACCTGCCGGAACGATGGGAGCTTGCACCAACGACCGCGTGCTCAGCGAGTATTGACGAGGATGGTGCTGTCCTTCCCGGGGCGTGGGACAGTCTCGAGGCCAAGCTGCGCCTCGTATTTCATTCGCCATTGGAAAAAATCGTCATCCCTTCGGCCCATCGCGAAGCTGCCCTGTATGCCGTGCAGATGATGCAGCGGGAATACCCGAACCGGATGCTCGAAGTTATCGGTGTCTCTGACGTACAGAGTCTGCCTGAACTTCCGGGGGTGTTCGATATCTCGTCGCGCAGCCGCATGGAGCGAGCGAAACATTTTATCCTCCATGGCAACATTTTTCTGCTGTCACTGATTTTTCTTTTCGTTCTCGTCGGTACCGGGTACCTGATCTACGAAACGCTTTATGATTATCCGAACCTCGAGTTGACGCGCGGACTCATCGTTCACAACAGTTCCATTGTGTACAATCCACGCGCGAACACCCCGTGGTGTTTCCGGGATGGACAGGAGATTCGTGAGCCGGTACTGCCGTTCGGGGATATTGAGCTGGGGGATGGATTCACGCGGACCGTCGATATATGGAACATGACGCCGTCGCCATTGGAAGTCGTCCTGAACATCACCGGGGCGGATTCAACAGACTGGTATATCAACAGCGGCGACAGGATTCTGAGCGTTGCCTCCGCCCGACAGCACAGTTTTTCCGTCATGTTTGCGCCACTCAGCGTAGCGCCACAGAAACGGGCGCGCCTTGTCATATCGGACGCAGGGAGTGGAGAAGAACTCTACAACTTGGATTTGCAGGGAGCCGCCGGTATCCCCCTGGCATCCGGGTATGCATTGCATTTCGATGGGGAGGATGACCTCCTGCGCTTTGGGAACCGCAGCACCGCCTTTGATATCGCAACAGCTCCTTCCAGGGAATTCACGTTCGAGTGCTGGTTCCGTCCGGCCGAGAAAGACAGGAATTTCCTGCTGCTCGTCAATGGCTATGTCGGTGAACGTGATAAAAGGGTGGAGGATCTTATCCTGGGTTTCAACACGCTGAACAGTCTGTACTATCGTGTGGGCTCCGCTATCCGTTTCAGTATCGATCCGCGGCAGCGTCTGTATGCAGGCAGCTGGAACCACATCGCCCTTGCGGTGTCTCTGCCACAGAGACGTATTGCCATCTATCTGAACGGAGAGGTGGTTGATGACCAGGTCACCGATTTCATCATGGAGGGAATTTCACATCCGGATGTTTCCATCGGGGGCAGCCATTACCTCAATGACAAGGGTGACGCATTGCTGTTCCGTGGTGATATCGATGAAATGCGCGTTTGGCACAGTTTCCGCACAATCAGTGAAGTTCGGGAGACCATGCATCAGCCCCTGCCTGCGGAGTCACCTGAACTCGCAGGATACTGGAACATGGACAACGCGGTGGAATCCATTGTGTTCAATGCGAACAAACGGGCCCACTCAGGGGAACCGAAGAACCGCCCATCCCTCGTCCGTTCCGCAATCCCGGGGTTCGCGACAACTCCCGACTGCAAGTCTGTCGTGTTGCCAGATGAGAGGTCGAAGGGACTGCAGCTTCTCGCGGGACGGTACCTTGCCTGCATGCGGCCTGTGCTGCCGCGCTTCGGCGATGCGTCCATTGGGTTACGCTTCCAGCAGACCAGTCAGCAGGCCATACACTTTTATTACAGCAGGCGACCGGAAGGCTGGATCAGTCTGGAGGAAATGTTTACCTACACGCGTGTCGACCGCAGAAGTATTGACATCGATACGGGATGGCATTCTGCCGTCATGCTCGTTGAAGCCGCAGGGCGCATGCGACTGTTTATCGATGGCAAGGTTATCGATACCATCCGTACTACACGTAATCCTCCCTACGACTGGCACAGAAATTTTGAAGGGATGCAGGTAGGGTTCCTGTTCGATAAGGAATTGCAGTTCGATGCGGCGTACTACGATTACTATCATCCCGCGTTGAATCATACCCGTTGCTATGCAGGACTCCATCTGTGGAACAGACTGCTTACCACGAAAGAAATCGAGCAGTGGTCAGGGAAAGGGGAACTGCCTCGTGACGGACTGAAGGCATCATGGATGATGGATGAATGTCCCGGGCAGGATGGGAATCTTTCGGACGATATCGACGGCGCACTGCTGCACGTCAAACGCGTGCTGCCATGGGAGTAGCGCACGCGTCTTTTCTCACTTAAAACCTGTAGAGCAGGGTGATGGCGGGTTGTTCTCCCACAACACCAGCACCGATTTGCGGGAGTCCTGCAACCCCTTCCCCGGTAAAGTAGGCGTCGTACAGCAGATTGCCCACGAGAGATCCCACGAGCGCACCGACAAGTACGTCCGTGAGATAATGCTTGTTGTCAGCCATGCGGCTGTATCCTACATATCCTGCCCAGCCGTAGAGGAGAACGTAGGTCGCGCTTTGCAGCGAAATGCGCAGCGTGCCGTCGTCTTGTACGGCATCCCAGCCGGCAATGGCATCGGAGATTTCACGTGCGAGAAAAGAACTCGTTGCAAAGGCCGTGGAAGTATGTCCGCTGAAAAAACTTTTCGTATCTGTCTCGTCAGGCCTGCTTCGTCTTACGGTGTTCTTGATCAGCTCTGTGGCGATGTGATTGTACATGAGCACTTTATAGAACGTCCACGCATGCGCATAGGTATTGCGCATATCCGCTTCACCCGTCAGGTTGTTCCCAACCGCATAGAGAAGGCGCGATGTGAAAATCAGGTTCGGGAGCAGCCAGGAATCCATACTCCCGGGAGAGGCGGATGAGGTTGCGGGGAATTGCGTGGCAAGTTCGCGCTCAAAAGACAGGGGAGGGAGGGAGATGATTTTCGTCGAAGGATTGTCCGCCTTGTAACTGTTTCGAGCCAGGAAAAGTAACACGACGGGTACGTCGTACCATTCAGTCACATCCGACACGGATGTACTGATGTCTTCCGTCAGCCGCTGCAACGTTCCATCGCGCTGCTGTGCAATAGCAGCGGCAGAGAGTAGCGGAAGAAAAATGAGAAGTGCGACGATTTTGGGCATACCGAAGTATCGCAACTGTGGAAGCAGGGGGAAAGGCAAATCCACGTCTATGGTCAGAATTGTAGCTGCAGCGAAAGGGCGGGTGTATCTCCGGCAAATGCGAGTCCAATAACCGGCAGCCGCTGTTCGTCGTCAGCGACCTCGTTATAAATGACATTGCCGATCAGTGTGCCGATGGCCGCACCGACAAGCACATCAACGAGGTAATGACGGTTGTCGCGCATGCGGCTGTATCCCACGTACGTGGCCCAGCCGTAAGGCACCGAGAAGGCCGCCGTGCGCAGCAGTGAACGGAGCAGCGGCTGCGTTGCCAGCGAGGCCGAGTGCATGATGGATGCATCGAGTTCACGCTGCAGGTAGCTGGCGACGGCGAAGGTTGTCGAGGTGTGTCCGCTGAAGAAACTCTTGTTATCTGAACGGTCGGGACGGTCGCGGGAAATGAGGTTCTTGGCCATCTGCGTGCTCACCTGGGTGTAGATGAGAGCCTTGTACATCCCGAGCGTGTGCCGCAGTGCGGGACGGGTATCCGCCTGGTCCTGTGTGAGTTCGGTGACCGTACACCATGCCAGCCTCCCGGCCAGCAGAATATGCGGGATGGTGAACGGATCCATGCTGCCGGGAGAGCCTCCTGGCGCCGCAACGCTGCGGGCGAGTTCCTCCTCCGCCGCGGAGGCCTGCAGGATAATCGGTTTGTCGTCCTGCGGAATAAAATCATACCTGTTGACGAGGTACACGAGATAGATGGGGGCATCGTACCACGAGAAGACGTCCTCCGCTGCATCCGTGACATGGTTGTACAGGCGGACTGCCTTTGTCGGGGATTCACGGTACTGTGCATTGAGTACGGGTGAGAACAGCAGAAGCAGCAGAACCAGGAGTCCTGCATGCCGGGAGAAACAACCTTGCTGTGCTGTATTCACGTTCGTACTACTTTCGGGGAAGGCGAGTGATCGCGTCGAGATTCGCGCGAAAATAATTGCATCTACTTATAAGATACGCACGAAGCCGATTGGATTCATGGTCAAGGGAAACCCCCACCTGTCCGAGCTTCGGATCGAGGGTGTAGGCAGATGCAATGCGGGCTGCAAAGGCATCGAGTTGTGGAAACAGTTTTTCCGGCACGACGACACTGTCTATGACATGGCGAATCGCGTCTTTATAAAGTGTGACGCAGGAATCGTTCTGCAGAAGCTTCCTGATGATGTCGTTTTCACCGATCAGTCCGACTTCGTGCTCCTCGTACATGATTTTGTCGAAATCCCATGGAATGACGCTGTAGGGGGCGCCAGGTGCGGCGCGGTAGAAATAGAGATTGTTCGTGAAGCCGTCGACATGGTTGAGAACGGAGGCTGCGGCGTGATACCGGAGATACTGTGGGATATCGAGCCATGGACCGACATCCTCGAAAATATGATCGGGATCGGCTTTGTCGAGAGCGTGAATAAAATCGCCGAAGGAGTTCAGGTTGTCGTCGTCGGGGATTTCCTTACGGAAGAACTGCGCGAGATGCAGGCCGCCATCGTACGTGAAGCGCGCCCCGAAGCCCGTTTTGATCAGTTCGTATACAGGCACTCCATGCTTGTCAAACCAGGGATGCTCGAATCGTTCGATCTGAAGGTAAAGCCCGAGGTTCTGTCCATTGATTTTCAGGTAGACGGGATGGAATGCGAACACAGGGAACCCCATGGCGGCAAACACCTCTGTGGCGAGCATGGTGCGCAGGCGGCTCCGATCAAAAGTCTGTGCGCTGAGATTGCTGGTGCGCAGGCCGGAAAGAAGCGGACTGTCGTCATCGAGCTCAAGTTTGAACGACCAGCGGCTGTGATAGCGGGATCCGGCTCCCTGCGGTTCGACGCTGCCACGGTACTGCGTACTCCCCACGAAAATATCGATTGCCGCCTCTTCGTCGCTCCAGCGGTTGCTGAGGAGCTCGGCGTACCGATCCGGAGGGATATATGCATCCAGCACCGGAATGTCGGTGATCGCGGAGGCGGGATTGCTGTCGTTGACTGTATCGCACGATGCAAGCAACAGGACAACGCTCGCCGTGAGTAACGCACTCGCTATGATCTTCAGCCTGCGCATCAGAAACGCACGAACACTTCAGTTGCGAACACGGAACCGTGGGTGCTGTAGCTGTCGGAATACCTGTCCTTGGTCAGCAGGCCGTCTGCAGCGAGTCGCAGGCGCACATCGTCGTCAAGGAATACATTGATACCGAGCAGAATTTCGAGGGTATGGTATTCCGTCGTTTCCGCATCCGGTGCGTACCAGGTAACCATCAGATGCGGTTCAAGCATCTCAACCACATCACCGTCGATGTCGAAACGCAATGCGGAGAGGGAACGGAGTCCCATGGTATTGACCGAAGGATCCTGATTCATCAGTCTGCGGCGGATTCCTTCTTCCGGATCCTGCGCGTAGAACAATTCGAGTCTTGACTCCGCCCATTTCCCGACAAGCCCGGCATCAGCCGAGAAACCATGCGTGGTGATGGCGTCGTCACCCGAGCGCGAGAGCAGGGCATAACCAAGTGATGCGATGAACGCGTTGCTGTGCCAGCTTCCCCTGGCATAGGCGCTGGTCACGTAGGAGTTGTTGCGGAACACGCCGGCAGCGTAGGAGAATGGAAATTCGGGACGTTTGTCTTTGTAATTGTAATAAACCAGCAGTCCGACATTTCGGCCCGCATAGCCCAGCTGCTCGTTACGCCGATGGATATAGCTGTCGAATACAGGGATATATTCATCGCGATCAGCCAGCCCCTCAATACTGTAGGGTTTCTTCACGTTGCCAATCTTGACGCGTGCGTATCTGAAATACTCGAATTTGACGGAGAACTCACGCAGTACCACTTCGCGCTCATCGGATTTCCCTCGAAAGTCCAACTGGGCTTCAATGTCCTTGGAAAGCGAAATATCGGCCTGGAGTTTCCCTTCGTAGAAATAATCCTGATTGAATTCCGCGACGGGGTTCCTGTCATATATCCGCACGCCGGTTGCGCCGAATCCGCTGAACTCCACGTCCTGTGCCTGCAGCAGCGCAGGCAGCAGGGCACTGAAGAATACGGCCCTGAGGACCCTTGCTGTCCATGTCGTAAGTGAAACGGGGCTTGTCATCATCATCGCCTGTGCAGGTGCTGGATTGTTGCGTGCAGTAAACATAAAGAATCCATCTCAAATTCTTGACGCATTCCCCTCGATTCCTCCTCTTTATGAACGCCCCTCCGTGTCTTCGCGTCTTGGTGTCTTCGCGCTCACCAGATCAATCGCATTCCTCAGTACTCAAATCGATAGACCTGGCTGCCGGTTCGGAAGGGCAGGCTGATTTCGAAACGGTGCGCACCGACATCCTGCAGCACATGTGCCTGTTCGCGCTCCTCTTCGTTTTCAAACAGCAGCGCTTCGTCGTTGATTGCCACGCCGCGCGGCATGGTCGAGGAACCGAGAATGCGAAAGCGGATGCTTTTAATCGCTGCAGCATATCGGCCCGGACTGCTCTCGGTGCGGATCACCCAGGAAAGTCCGTCATTGTAAAGGGAAAAGTGAATCTCATCAAATTCACCCTGCAGGTGGCCGAAACCGTCACCCCTGTCGAGATAGAGCGTGTACCGCGCCTGATCCTTCGGGACGATATCGAGGATCAGCTCCGTCATCGGGGATTCGCCGGTATACTGCTGCACATTGCGTCGCGGAATGATGGCACCTGCCCGGTAGAAATACGGGAGGCGCTCCATGGGGGCTTTCACCAGGATGCTCTGTCCTCCCTCATGACTTTCGCCTGTCCACGCATCGATCCATCTGCCGGGGGGCAGATAGACCTCACGTGACTGCGCTCCCGCCTCCACCACGGGGGCGACGAGCAGGGAAGGTCCGGCCATGAAGCTGTGCTCCCACGCACTGCTGTAGCATGCGGCGTCCTTCGGGAAATCATAGAACAGCGGGCGCATGAACGGCGTGCCGTCCTGCGAAGCACGGTGGAATTCAGAGTACATGTACGGGAGCATTTCGTAGCGCAGATTCAGGTAATGCCGTGCGATATCTTCGGACCATTCTCCAAACGACCACGGAGATTGATCCGGCGTGTCCAGGTGACTGTGTGTGCGCATGAACGGCGTGAATACCGCCGCCTGCATCCAGCGTACGTAGAGTTCCGGCGTGGGATGCCCGATGAAGCCGCCGATATCCGGGCCGCAGAACGCCATGCCGGAAAGTCCGAGTCCCTGGCACATGCGCAACGCAAGGCGCAGATCTTCCCAACGTGCGCGATTGTCGCCTGTCCACACCGCCGCATATCGCTGCGACCCCGCAAAGCCGGCGCGGGTAAGGATAAATGGTCGCGTATCGGCCCGTGCTGCAAGGAGGCCTTCATACGAAGCTCTGGCCATGAGCAGACCGTAAACATTGTGGATTTTCTTGATCGTGGATTCCCGTCCTTCGTCGTCGAACTCGACGAGCAGAGGAAATTCCCGGCCCCAGACCGCCGGTTCATTCATGTCGTTCCAGAAGCCGTCCACACCCATCGCCGCCATGTCCGCATAATGCGCGCCCCACCAGCTGCGTACGGTACTGCTTGTGAAATCGGGGAAATGACACCAGCCGGGCCACACCTCGCCGCTGTACAGCTGTCCATCCGGGTAGCGTGCAAAATATCCGTTGCGTACCCCCTCCTCATAGACCTCGTAACCCGCTTCGATTTTTACACCGGGATCGATGATGGGGACGATCTTGAAACCATCATCCTCGAGGTCCGCGAGCAATGCGGCGGGGTCCGCGAAACCACTGCTGTCCCATGTGAACACCTTGAAACGATCCATGTAGCGGATGTCGAGATATATGACATCGCAGGGGAGTTTCCGGTTTCTGAAATTCTGCGCAATATCCCGCACTTCAAATTCGGGATAGTAACTCCACCGCGACTGCTGATTCCCGAATGCCCACATCGGGGGCAGCGGGATACGACCGGTCAGATGCGTGTATTGTCTGACCACATCCGGCAGGGCGGGGCCGCTGAACAGGTAGTAATTCATCTCGCCGTCTTCTGCACCGAAGGAAAACACCCGGTCGCTGGCCGCGCCGAGGTTGAACGTGCTGCGATAGCTGTTGTCGAAAAAGACGCCGTATGCACCGACATCACGCACACCGATGAAAAACGGAACAGAGACGTACAGGGGATCCTGCGCTTCCCCGTATCCGGGCACGTCGGAATTCCACATCGTCCAGTTGCTCCCGCGTTTGTTGAGTCCCCCGGTCTTTTCTCCCAGCCCATAGAATCTTTCGTCATCGTGCAGCCGTTTCCAGACCTGCACCTCTTTCCCGTCCCATGCGTGACCGAACGCGGGGGCGTCCTCGATCAGCACGCTGTCGCGCGTATCGCGCAGTATGAGGCGGACGGGGAATTTCTCGAGGACGATGCTGCCGCCGGGAAAACGCAGTGTCAGGTCGCCCGGATGGTCCTCAATGTCCCAGCGCAGAAGCGGGTTTTCGCCGGCCACCACCGCGTAGCTCGGGATATCCTGTATGACACCGTCCCTGCCGACCTGCACCCGAACGATAGCGCTGTCGACAAGGGTGAGTTTGAGTACATTGTTGGTCGCCTGCACGGTAAGTGTGCGGTCCGTCGTCGAATGGGAGGTGTACGAACCGAGGAAAGTGTAGCGATCGGCCCGGGTGAAGGGGGCAACGAGGAGCAGGAGCAGAAGTGTGAACGTGATGCGCTGTTTCATAATTCTCTTGCGGGGGTTTAGCGGAACTGCCACCAGAGCAGCAGGAGGAGGATGACGAGCACTGTGGACATCGCGATATTGACGCGACGCATGGCGCTGCTGCGGCTTGCCTCCCGGGGTGTTTCCGAAAATGTGAGATTAACCAGCCGGCTGCGGTCGGGGGCGGCTGTTGCGAGTGAGACGCCCACGAGGACGAGCGAGCAGACAATAAACAGGAAAATTGCGACATGAAGAAAATTCACCGTCGCCATGGTCACTAGCACCGGGTTGTGAAATGGATCGAGTTTGTGCGCGATTTCAAGTATGAAGCGGAATGCACCGAGAAACAGTCCTGTCAGCAGGGAAGCCATGGCGCCTTTCGCGTTCACGCGCCGCCAGAAAATGCCGAAGAGGAAAACCGCGGCGATGGGTGGAGAAATGTAGCCCTGGACGCTCTGCAGATACACGTACATACGCTCATCGCTCAGCAAACCAATAAACGGAATCCACAGTAGTCCGAGCACTACCATCGCGACCGTGACCAGCCGTCCCACGCGAACGGTTTTCTTCTCGCCTGCGTCGGGACGCAGCTTCTGATAGATATCCATGGTGAAGAGGGTGGACGTGGAGTTGAACATTGCGCTGAGCGACGACATGAGCGCAGCCAGCAGTCCTGCCACGACCAATCCGCGGAGTCCCTCCGGAAGCAGTGTGGTGATCATCCAGGCAAAGCTCGCATCGCCCGTGACTTCACCGCCCGAGAGTGCGTACCCCACCACGCCGGGCAGCACGAGGATGAATACGGGGAGGATTTTCAGGAAACCGGCGAAAACCGTACCCGCCTGCGCATGATCGAGATTGCGGGCGCTGAGCACGCGCTGCACGATATACTGATCCGTGCACCAGTACCAGATCCCCAGTATCGGGGCGCCGAAAACGATGCCGGTCCATGGAAAATCCGGATCGCTCATGGGCTTGAACATATGCCAGAAATCCGGGGGCGTCGCAGCCACCACGGCATCCCAGCCCCCGGCACGATCGAGTCCAATCACTGTCAACGCAACAGACCCGAAGATGAGAATGAACATTTGCACGAGATCAGTATAGATCACGGCGCTGAGTCCGCCGAGCACGGTATAGATGCCGGTGATAAGCACGATCACGACAGCGGAGGTGTACATGTCCCATCCCACCACGGCGTTCAAGAGGATTCCGCCCGCGTAGAGGGAAATGGAAATTTTTGTCAGTACATACGCAACGATGGAAATGACGCTCAGATACCACCGGGCACTTTTTCCGTATCGCCGCTCGAGGAACTCGGGCATGGTGAACACGCCCGACTTGAGATAGAATGGCGTGAATACCCAGCCGAGCAACAGCACGATCAGGCAGGCCAGCCATTCAAAATGTCCCACGGCAAGACCGGATTTGGACCCCGTTCCCGCGAGTCCCAGCAAATGCTCACTCGAAATATTCGTCGCGAAAAGGGATGCGCCGATCGCCAGCCAGCCGATATTTCTTCCGGCGAGGAAATAGTCGACCCGCGTCGTTCCCCTCCGCGTGAAGTACACGCCGATGCCGATGACGAGAAGAATGTAGCACACGACGATCAGCAGATCGGGGAACGCGAGCGTTGAGGCCATGCAGACGCCTCCTGGTTGAAGGGATGGAAAATAATCTGCGGAATAGACCGCAAAATGGCAAATATTTCAGCCACGCGCTTTGCAGCAGGACAGGGTGCAGACACAGGGGACATCCCTCATCGTGGCAGGCGTATTTCCCTGCCTTGGAATGCAACTGTGGGAGGTTTTCCACGTAGGTTGAAAAGTACAGGTCATCATTTCAATCCTGGATTGCGTGCAGGACCATCCCGACGGAGAAGGGATGAATTTCCAGATTTTAATAATGCGTTCTGCATCGTACTTTCAGGCATCGCTATAAAGATTTCTTGTCTCACTGCTGAACCATCGCTGCCGACGTATGCGCAATACCCTCAATGGCATATCAACGAGTTGGATCCGCCTGATGTATACGGTGTTCGCGATGCTGGTGCTCGCGGTGACATCGTACAATTTCATGCACATCATGGTGTGGCGTGTACCGAGCAATGATCAGTGCAAGTGGCAGCAGCTGTACTCCGACACCACACGTATTCACGTATATCACCTTTCTGAAGGGGGAGCTGCAGACAGGGGCGGACTCGAACCTGGTGACATTATCACCTCCGTCAATGGCGTCCCGGTGTCCCGCACCACCGATATTCGTCCCATTCTCGATGCGTCGCCACGCAGCGACAGCGTGCAGCTGGGCATTGAACGTGACCACCGCAGCAGGCAGATTCTGCTGACGCGCCACGAGGGTGAAGACACCCTTGGCGTTCTGCTGCGTGATCGCATTTTTGAAACCATGGTCATCACCGACATTGTGCAGGACGGCGTCACGGATCGTGCCGGGGTGAAAGATGGCGACGTGCTGCTCCGTATCGACGGCGTGAGTGTCAATAATCCGAGGGGACCGCAGTATTACCTGAACATGCACGAAGCGGGATCCACCGCCAGGTTCCTGGTCGATCGCGACGGTCAGCTGCGCACATTCAACGTCAGTGTGCGGAAAACTTTCAACTATCCTTACCTCGCGCAGTTTCTGCTCGGACTCGGTTTTCTGCTCGTGGGATATCTCGTGGTCATGGCGCGTCCCCAGGGAAGCATTCAGCGAAAATTTGCCAGGTTTGGCATATTCGCCATGTTCTTCTTCGGCATGTCGACGCTGGCCATCAGTGACTACTACGACCCGCTGTGGAAAGTACGCACCATGGGATCGATCAACCTGCTGGCACGGGCCCTGGCCCCACCGACCTTTATCAGCTTCTTCCTGTTCTTCCCCGTTCGTCGCGCCATCACACAGCGCCGGTGGCTGATGCCCGTTCTCTACGGAACGACGGCACTTGCCAGTCTGTATTCCCTCGCGTTTTATTTTCAGCGAGATCTGGGGTTGGTCCTCGGGAAGGAACTTGTGGCGGTGGCGGAAATCCTGCCGTATGCATTCTTCCTGACGGGACTTGGACTGTTCATCCACAGCTATTACCGGAAGGTCGAACCCGATCGTCGCGTTCAGCTGCGTCCCATCCTGCAGTCCGTTTTCATCGGTATCGCAGCGTTCCTGTATATCCTCATCCTCACGACGACGTACCGATTCGCCATCTTTCTGCAACCGTATCTGCTGATTCCCGCTTTGCTGGTCATCGGCATTCCGCCGGCATTCGGGTACTCCATCATCAAATACAGACTGATGGACTTTACGGTGATCGTCAAGCGCAGCCTCATGTACGGTCTGATCACGGCGGCGATCGCTGCGATCTATCTCGGCGTCGTGTTCGGTCTGGGAAGCCTGCTCGGTAATGTGCTGGGGGAAACGGACAATCAGCTGCTTACCCTGGTTGCCTTCATCGCCATCGCATTGTTGTTCGATCCTCTCAAACAGCGAGTGCAGCTTGGCATCGACAGGCTTTTTTACAGGGAGCGTTACAATTACCAGAAGGCACTGCTCGAATTCAGCAATGAACTGCCGAGGCAGATCAATCTCGAGCAGATTCTGAGCAGCGTGGTCAACCGGATTGCATCCACCATGCATGTCGAGAAAGTGTCGGTCGGACTCTGTGACGGCGACAACGGATGCAATGTGCTGAGTAAAAACATCCCTGAAGAGTTCGTGGAGTTTTCGGCGCAGGAAGGCGGTATTCTGCAGCTGCTCAAGAAAACGCGGGCTCCGTTTTCCGTTGCCCATCTCGATGAAGATGAACGCATCACGAGCGAGGTCGACAGACAGAAACTCGAAGCGTCAGGCATTATTCTGATGGTGCCCATGTTCCTGCAGGACCGCATGATCGGTGCGATCAATGTGGGACCCAAGATGAGCGGAAGCGTGTATTCACAGGAGGATATGGACTTGCTCTCGACCGTCGCCAGCCAGGCGGCCATCGCAATCGAGAATGCACGTCTGCATCGCTCTGAAATCGATAAGCAGAAAATTGCCGAGCAGCTCAAGATCGCACAGCGCATACAACAGGGACTGCTGCCGAAAACCAATCCCCCGATTGATCGCCTCGATATCGCTGGAATCTCCATTCCCGCCATGACTGTGGGCGGCGATTATTACGACTATATCGAGCTGCCGAACAACAGGCTTCTCGTTACCGTCGGCGACGTGTCCGGCAAGGGTGTTTCCGCTGCGCTGTACATGGCGAAAGTGCAGGGAATGATCCGCTTTGCCGCGCAGCAGTACGACACGCCACGCTCAATTCTCAGCAGCGTCAACCGTCTCATTTACGAAGGCATGGAACGCAATTCCTTCATAACGATGATCCTCGCCCTTTTCGACCTCGATGCAGGGACTGTGACCGTGTGCCGTGCGGGTCATACGCAGCCCCTTGTGGATCTCAATGGGGAAATGCGCTTCCTCGGATCGGACGGGATGGGTCTCGGTCTCGAACCCGGCGAGGTGTTCGAGCGGGCCCTGGAAGAAAAGACATTCCCGCTGCGGGAGGATGGACTGCTTCTGCTTTATTCCGATGGATTGACGGAAGCGATGGACGCGGAGAAGCATGAGTTCGGGGAAGACCGCGTGATTCAAATTGTGCAGCAGGCACGCTGTGAAACTTCGGCGGAACTGCAGGACATGCTCATCCATGAAGTCGAACTGCACCGCAACGGGGCTGAACAGAACGATGACATCACTATCGTAGTGATTCGTATTCGTTAATCGTTGCTTGCAGCACGTACGCTTGTGGGATCACCGGAAATTCACGTACTTTCGATGATCCCGTTTTTTTATCCGGACTCCCATGAAACGCACCCTTCTCTTCCTCCTTCCCGTCCTGCTGCTCCTGTTCTCATGCAGCAGCGACTCGCGCAGTGACGAAGACCGCGCCTTCGAGGCGCTGGCAGATCGTTTCCTGCAGCAGTATCTCGCCACCTTCCCCGAAGCGGCCACGGCGCTGGGCGACCATCGCTTTGACGATCTTCTCAATGATTGCACTGCCGAAGGATATGCCGAAGCTGCGGCACTCTACCGCGCCTACCGCGATACCCTCCGCAGCATCAGGGTGGAGACGCTTTCGCCCGAGCACATGATCGACTATGACATTTTTCAGCACGTGCTCGACGAAGGGATTTTCGAAATCGAGGAACTGCGGGAATGGCAATGGAATCCGCTGGATTACAACGCCAGTGATGCGATCTATTTGCTCATCGCGCGCGACGGCATCCCGCTCGAACAGCGTATGCGCTCGGCCATGCATCGGATGAACGCGATGCAGCACGTCCTGGGGTGTGCGCGGGTGAATCTGCAGCATCCACCGCTCATCCATACCCAGACAGCCATCCTGCAGAATGCGGGAAGTATCGCCCTGCTGGAAGTCACCATGCAGCCCTTCATCGATTCGCTGCCTCCGGCACTGCGTGACTCCGTATCCATTGCACGTGACGCGGCGGTGCAGGAGCTGGAAGCCTATGAGCTCTGGCTGCGAAATGAACTCCTGGACAGGTCGACAGGGGATTTCCGCCTGGGAGAGGAGCTGTACAGCCGCAAGTTCGCGCTGCAACTCGATACCGACCTCGCGCCACAGGAACTGCTTGAAGAGGCAGAGCGACTGCTCGACGTTACGACGGAGGAAATGGACCGGGTCGCATCCTCACTGTATGCGAAGCTTATGCCGGAAGCTCCGCTTCCCGCGGAACGCGGAGAACGCATCCGCGCTGTGCTCGACCTGCTGGCGCAGGACCACCCCAGCGACAGCACCATTGTCGGACTGGCGGAAACGACGCTTGAGGAAGCCAGGGCGTTTGTTCTCAAACATCAGCTCGTGACGGTGCCGAAAGAGCCGCTCGATATCATCGTCATGCCTGAGTTCCAGCGTGGTGTCGCCGTCGCGTACTGTGATTCCCCCGGGGCACTCGAGAAAAACGGGAAGACCTTCTTTGCCATCGCTCCGACGCCAGAACACTGGCCGGAAAGCCGCAGGGCGTCGTTCTATCGTGAGTACAACACGCATATGCTCAAAGATCTGGTTGTCCACGAAGCCATGCCAGGGCACTACCTGCAGCTCGTGACCGCCAATCATGCCGAGACACCGACACTGCTGCGCAACGTGTTTCCCAGCGGCGTCTTCGCAGAGGGATGGGCGACATACTGTGAGCAGTTCATGGCGGACGCAGGCTTTGGTGGTGAGGCCATGCACATGCAGCAGCTCAAGATGTATCTCCGCCTCCTGATCAATGCGATTATTGACCAGCGCATTCATCGTGGCGGGATGAGCGAAGCAGAAGCGATGGATCTGATGATGCGCCGCGGTTTCCAGGAAGAGGGAGAGGCCGCGGGCAAGTGGAGGCGGGCCTGTCTGACCAGTGTGCAGCTCAGCACGTATTTCTATGGCAACATGAAAATCCGTCAGCTGCGCGACCGCGTGCAGGCCGCGGAAGGGGAGCAGTTCTCGCTCCGCGCGTTTCATGACCGCCTGCTTTCGTTCGGCACCATCAACCCGAAATATCATCCCATGCTGATGAAGCTCCCTGCACCATCGCCGCCGGTTGCCGCGCGATGATAACCCCGGGGCTTGAACACAGCGGTGTGCAGGACGAAGACCTGCGCTGGCTGGAACAGGCGTTCCACGATACCTTTGGCGCATCTGCAGAAGCTGCGGTCCTGCTCAAGGGGGATGCTTCAGACCGTAAACTTCTGCGTATTCGTGGGGGTGGCAATTCCGCGATCGGGGTCATGGGACCGTCCCTCGAAGAAAATCGCGCGTTTATCGCTTTTGCAAGAGGATTCAGAGCTTCCAGACTCCCTGTACCCGAAATCCATGCCGTCGACCCGCGGGAGCGGTGTTATCTCGAAGAGGATCTCGGGGAAACAACGCTGGCGGCATGGCTGGACTCGCATCGCGAAGGTGATGGCATCGATGCCGCAGCGGAACAAATGTATCGCGACGTCCTCGATGATCTTCTCCGCTTCCAGATCGATGCCGCTGATGCTGTCGACTATTCCTATTGCTACCAGACCGCTGAATTCGGGACCGATGCCATGCGCTTCGATCTCGCGTACTTTCGATCGATGTTTCTCGAGCCGCTCGTTCGTATCCCATACGACAGCAGCGCATATGTCCGCGACGGGGAGCGCCTGATTTCATTGCTGCTCGAGTCTGAGCGGAGGTTCTTTCTGTACAGGGATTTTCAATCCCGCAATATCATGGTTCGTGACGGCGCGCCATGGTTCATCGATTTTCAGTCCGGCCGACGCGGAGCGCTGCAATATGATGTGGCTGCCCTGTTGTTTGACAGCAAGGGACGCCTCCCGCGGGACATACGGCAGCGTCTGCTTGAACATTACATGGACGGTGTGCAACGGCGCATTTCGATAGAACGGCGCAGCTTCGCCCGTCTCTTTGAAGGATTCGCTGTTCTTCGCCTGCTGCAGGCGCTCGGCGCATTCGGGAATCTCGGGCTCAACAAGAACAAGCCGTCCTTTCTCACTCTGATTCCTTCGCGTCTGCAGAGCCTTGCCATGCTTGTCAGGGAGGCTGAGATCATGGAGAACCTTCCGAACCTGCAGAAACTGCTGCTCGATATCAGCGGTCAGCCTGACGCCCTTCATCTCGAATTCCCGGAGTCCTGATGCTCACCATTGCGCTTTATTCCTTTGGCTATCACCGCAGCGGTATCCCCGTCGATCCCCACGGCAATCACGGGGGGTTTGTGTTCGATGCGCGCTGCCTGCCCAATCCCGGCCGGGAGGCGCAGTACAGACATGTCAGCGGACTCGATGACGCGGTGCGAGCGTACCTGGAGAAGCAGCCCGAAACCGCCGTCTTTCTCTCGCATGCGATCGCGATGATCGAACATGCCGCCGGTCTGTACAACGCGCGGAAATTTGAACATCTCCAGGTTTCATTCGGCTGCACGGGGGGGCAGCATCGCTCGGTATTCTGCGTCGAGTATGCGGCACGCATGCTGCGGCTGCATGGCTACACCTGTACGGTCGAACATACCGAACGGGAGCGCTGGCAATGAAAGGCATGGTGCTTGCCGCCGGATTCGGAACGCGGCTCGCCGGGCATATCCCCGAGCTTCCGAAACCGCTTGTGCATGCCGGTGGCAGGCCGATGATTTCCCTGGCTCTCGAAACACTGCATCGCAGCGGGTGCAGCGAGGTGATCGTCAATCTCCATCATCGCGCAAAGCAGATTGCCTCGTGGCTCGAGCAGCAGGATTTCGGCATGCGGCTGACACTTGTCCATGAGCGCGACATACTGGGGACGGGAGGAGGCATACTCAACGCCGCAGAGCATCTCGCGGGCGATGGCAGCTTCCTTGTGTGTAACGCGGATACGTTCACCGCGCAGGACCTTCGTCCCATGCTCGCGCGGCATGAGGAGCGCGGTGCGCTGGCCACCCTTCTCGTCAATGAACGTCCCACCAGCCGTCCCGTACTTTTCGACCGCGACTGGCGCTTTCTCGGCAAGCAGAGCTGGTTTGACGAAACGCAGCTCCCACCCGCCGACGCAATGCAGCGCGGTTTCTGCGGTGTGCATGTGATCAGTCCCGCGCTGTTCCGTACGGATTTCCCCCGCGGTTTCGCCGACATCTTCGATATTTACCGTCAGGCGATGGCTGCGGGCGCGGAGCTCCAGGGCTTCGAAAGCGCAGCGTACTGGAGTGATCTCGGTACGCCCGAGCGCATCGCGGATTTTGAACAGTGGCTGCGGCAGACAGGGACACACTGACCCGGCATGGCTTTCCTTCCTCCATCTTTGTAGTTTCCGGCATGCGCGCTTCTCTGACAGTACTGTTGCTCTGTGTGGTCGTGGCAGGCGCCGCGGCTCAGAACAGCCTGGAAATACGTGGCCTCGATGTTTCCGCGTATCCTGCCATCACGCTTTCCCTGCGCGTCACTGCGGGTGGACGAGCGGTGTATCCACCGGAGGAAGCGCGTATCGTGCTGCGTGAGGACGGGAGTCTGCTGCCGGTGCGCCTGGACTGTCCCCCCGTACCCGTGGAAACCCCCTCCATCGCCCTGGGCATCGAACGCAGCCTCGATGCGAATTTTCCGCCTGCCATTCAGATTGCGAAATCCTTTCTCGCGCGTATGCGCTTTACCGATCAGGAAGCAGAAGCTTCCCTCTGGGCGTTCGCCACCGGCATCGATCATGAACGTGATATGACGCGTGACAGCGCGTCCCTGCAGCGGGCGGTTGACGGACTCAGCGTCGCACAGTGGCCCTTCAACGGTACGGCATTGTATGAATGCATGCACAATGCCATCGAAGACGCCGTGGGGCAGGGCAGCGGAAGCCGGCGCGCGGTGGTGTTCGTGACGGACGGATACAACAACACCAGCTGGTACGGCAGGACGCTGGAACAGGTGCGCGGACGCGCAGCGGTTGACAACGTCCCCATATACGTGCTCCTGCTGCGTAACAGGGAAGAAGGCGTGCAGGCCATGGAGACACTGACCAGGGCGACGGGTGGTTTCATGCTTGAACATGACGTGCCCGGTGCTGTCGATTCCATATACAACGACATCCTGCGGCCTGATACCATGCGCCTCTGGTGCACGCTGTCTGCGACGGGACGCAGCTGCGCGAACGGCAAAACCCGGCAATTCGAGATTGGCTATATCCTTGCCAGCGGTGACACGCTCTGGCAGCGTCAGGAGGTTACGCTGCCATACCGCGAAGGAGATCTTCTGCCGCTCAACGTCTGGTTCTCGCCCGCGGAGCCATGGGATGACGATACGGTGACAACGGTGGCAATGGGTGTTGAGTTGCGTGAAGGATTGCAGCCCGGGGATTTCACCCTCAGCATTCCACTCAGCGGCATGCGTGCCATGCAGCTGGAAGCCCTGCAATGGGTGACCGGTTTCTCGCAGACAGGGGGAGCGCTCGAAGTGTCGGTGCAGCCCCCGGCGAGCGGATTGCAGGACGGATATTATCTCCTTGCCCGCTTTCAGCTTCATTATGCTGCGGGTGAGCAGCCTCGGCTGGCGGGCACGATTTCCCGTTCCGCGAACGGCTGCCTGCGATATGCAGAAAGTGCATATTCCGCATCGGGTGTCATGCAGCTCGATACCGTGCGCATCGACCGCGGTGGAGAGGGCTGGCTCCATTTGCATGTTTTGCCGCTTGATGTGCCGGAAAAGCTGCAGCGCATCACCCTGACGGCCGAAATTTCGGCTGATCAGGCCGTATTTGTGCCCCCATTTGATGCCACGGCGCTGCGATTGCCGCCGGGATGGCGCGTTGCGCGCGCAAATATGCAGAAAGTGCATAATGCGGAACAGCTGCAGCTTGAGCTGCAGGGATATGCAGATTCTGCATATTTCCCTGTACAGCTGCCGCTTCGCGTGTTTCCCGATGCGGGATACCGCATCCCCGTGAGACTGCTGGACGATGCCAGGATCAATGCCGCAGTGGAAATCCGAACAGGGGATGGCATGATTGTCGTACGCGATTCCTGCTACAACAATGTCGTCGTTCTGAGCGGTGTGTTTCTCTCCGCTCCATGGCCTCAGCCGGCGAAGGGCATCGTGTCGCTCACCGCGGAGAGCCTCGAGGCGAAGGAAGTCACACTGCAGCTGCGCGATGCGTTGGGACGCACCAGGCTCTCAGAGACGTATTCGCTGCAGCGCGGTGAGAACGTGCTGCAACTGAGGCTGGACGCACTTCCTGCCGGGAGCTATATGCTCGCATGTCCCGAAGCGGGTGTGCGCGGGAGTTTCCCGTTGATCATCATTCCCTGATGCCATTTCATGAAGATCTGCGGACTCTTTCCCTGCACGCCGTCACACTGTATCTTTCTGCACAAGCAGCGCCGCGCACGAGCGGCGACGATGTCACACCAGTACCGGTCAATAATGACACACCGATTTTTTTTCATATGTATTCTGACGGCAACCATGTTGCCCGCCGCTTCGCTGCTGCATGCGCAGTCTGCTGAGCAGCAGCACACCGCGGAGGTCTTCCTCGACGCCCTGATCAATCGCCAGTGGGAAAAGGTCGAGGCGCTCGAACATGAAACGCTGCGTGAGAAAATCACCGTCGAGAAATGGGGTGAGCTGCTCGACCGCCTGCAGGCCTCAGCCGGGAAGATTCTCCGCCACCGGCAGAACACTGCCGTGCCGAATGGCAGCTACGCAAATGTCGTCCGGCGGCTGTACCTGGAAAAAGACAGTATTGATGTGCGCATGGTGGTGGATTCCAGCAACCTGATCGGCGGATTCTGGCTGAATCCGATTCGCCGGCAATACAGTTTTCCCATCCCTCCGTATGCCGACACGACGTCCTTCACCGAGGTGGATGTAAATGTGGGAAAAGAGTATCCCCTGCCTGGCGTGGTGAGTGTACCGAAAGGTGATGGACCGTTCCCAGGCGTCGTGCTCGTGCATGGTTCCGGTCCCAACGATAAGGACGAGACAATCGCGGGAAACAAGATGTTCCGTGACCTGGCCTGGGGTCTCGCGAGCCGGGGTGTGATGGTGCTGCGCTATGTCAAGCGCACGCGGCAGTACGCGCGGGAGCTGAACCCGCTGAAAATCACCGTGCAGGAAGAAACCATCGATGATGCCATCCTGGCACTCGAACTGCTGCGCGACCGCCCGGAATGCGACACCACGCATCTTATCCTTCTCGGACACAGCCTCGGCGCGAGCCTGAGCCCGGAAATCGCCGCGCACATGCCATCGGTTGACGGCGTTATCATGCTGGCACCCACCGCGCGTCCCCTCGAAGTTGTGATTGCCGATCAGCTTCGCTTCATCGCCTCACAGCAGGACACGCTCTCGCCCACCGAGAAAATCAAACTGGACAATGCGATCAAGAAGAGCAGGGAAATCCAGGAAGAGACACTGATGGAAAGCAAGATGCTGCTGCACATGCCGGCATCGTATTTTTATGACCTGCACAAGCGTGATCAGAAAGCCTTTGCCCGGCAGCTTCAGGTCCCGATGTTCATCGCGCGCGGGAGCAAGGATTATCAATCCTCACAGATGGAGATGGTGCTCTGGAAGCAATGGCTGGAGGGGAAAGACAATGTCACCTTCCGCACGTACCCTGACGCCTACCATATTTTCATCCGTACCGATGCCAGGCCGGGGCCATGGAATTATGAGCAGGAAGGGCATGTTATGCCCGAACTCATCGAGGACCTGAGCACCTGGTGCAAGTCGCTTGGTGCGCCGGAGGATCAGGATGAATAGGCGGCAATGAGCGACGAGCAGAAAAAGCGGAAGAAGGTGCACCGCCAGGTGCACAAGCGCAAAGACATTGCAAAGCAATGGCGCAAAGGGACCGGCCGTTGGTCGTATGACGGGGAAGGGGAAAATGACGACGATCAGCTCGACCGCAAACGATCTGCACCACGGCAATTCCATCTCGTATCCCAGGAAGAAGAGCGCGACGCCCTGGTGCTGCAGACCGGGGGGACCCATGCCGTACTGCTGGACGGGGATGAAGAATTGCGCGCGCGTCCCCGCCGCTCCACCACGACGGAAAATCCCGATACGACACTGCTTGCCATCGGTGACCGTGTGCGCTACCTGTCCAGCGGCGACGATGAAGCCGTGATCACCCATGTGTATGAGCGCGAGTCGTACCTGCTGCGTTCGTCGATACGCGATGCGGAATACGCACAGGTGTTGGTCGCCAACATCGATCAAATCATCGTCACCGCGGCGGCGACGGATGAACTGCTGCGTCCCGGACTCATTGACCGCTACCTGGTCGCGGCAGCGATGGGCGGGGTACATGCGCTGATCTGCATCAATAAAATCGATCTTGCCGATGAAGACGGTATGGACTTTATCAACGAACTGCAGTCCATGTACCATGACGCAGGATATGATGTCGTGCTCACCAGTTGTGTAACTGATGAGGGACTCGACGCGTTGCGCGCGGAAGTGAAAGGAAAGCTTTCCGCATTCTCAGGGCACAGCGGGGTGGGGAAGACCAGTTTGCTCAATGCCCTGATTCCTGAAGTCGATGAGAAGATCAGCGAACTGAGCGATCAGAGTCAGCGCGGTATGCATACGACGACGCGCAGCACACTCTTCCCGCTGCCTCAAGGGGGGTGGATCGCCGATACACCGGGGATACGGGAATTCGGGCTGTTCCAGTTCGACGCGACCGATCTGCATACGTACTTCCCGGAATTCCTGCAGTATGCCGACGAATGCCGTTTCCCCTCCTGTTCGCATACGCATGAGCCCGACTGTGGTGTCAAGGCCGCAGTGGAACGTGAAGACATCCATCCCCTCCGGTATCGAAACTACCTCCAGATTCTCGAAAGCGAAGAAGAACGCGACAGCTGAACACGGTCCGTTTCCCCGGTTGCACTGAAGCATGGACGCCTCATGGTCCGTATTCCCAGTCGAGCTGCAGCGAGAGTATCCCCAGGCGGTCTCCCTCTACGGCGTCGCGCCCGCTGCCGATCTTCTGAACTCCCTCACGGACAAGCAGTGCATAGCGTGCCCCGATAGTGATGCGTGGTGCGACGGCAACGTCGACAAGCAGATAGCTGCGGAACCCGTCACCATCGCAGGCAATGCTGCGCATGAGACCGCGGACGTCGTATTCAAAACGGTACAGCCGCGATTCCCAGTCGCCGCTGTGAAACGCGCAGCAGCTTGCCGTAAGCTTTACACTTTCTGTGGCCTGCCAGCGCAGATCCACACCTGCCATGTAGCCTTCGGAGGACGGCAGCCAGCTGTCCCAGGAAACATGATGATAATCGGCCCGCAGACGCAGCAGCCAGTTCTCCGCACTGCGGTGGTCGAGCTGAAGACGCAGCGTCGTGCTATTGCGGGACGTCAGACTGCGCGTGTCGCGTCCGAGCGCATCGGTCGCGGCCACTTCCCGGTCTTTCCGTTCGCTGCGAACACGGAGAGCGGCCTCGGTGCGCGTGAAGGGACGCCAGCTGAGACCAAATGATGCTTCACTGCCCGAAGCGGGGAGATCGAGCAGGGCTGTTCTGTTGGGGTAGTGGAAAATGTCGACCCAGATGTCGGCACGCAGCCGGGGATACGGTCGGAGGCGGAGACCACAGTACAGTCCTTCCTCGTTCTGCGTATTGCCGCTGCGTTCACCGAAGGCGTTTCCCTGCAGACTGACAAAGCCTGCGTCATAGCGCCGATACAGTAACGCAAGACGCGCATGCGCATGCGGCTGCAGTTCCGTGCCTGCGACGAAGGCGGCAGCGTGCGTATGTGCAAGGGCCGCTTCACCGTAGATGGTTGCCGAAGCTCCCGACCATCGCAGGTTCAGTCCGCCTGTCCATGCCCGGTCGCCTTCGAAGGAGAAAGGACTCGACGCAAGCGAGGCGACGGAATAGCGTGCGGCCAGCATGGAGGTACCGCATTGCAATCCGGGAGCGATGTCGCTGAGCAGCAGGTGCATCCCGGCGAGCTGCTCATGGACACGGGATCTGCGCTGCTGCTCACTCTCCGTCCGATGCAGTCCATCTTCACCGAAACTCCCCGCGGTCCCACTTTCTTCGTCGATGGTTGCGTCCCGCGACGTGCTCGAGAACAGCAGAACCAGGTCAGCCGGAGCGAGATTCAGCTGCAGTCCGACACCCCGCGAGCCCCCGCCTTCACTCGAACTCACCCGCGCGCGCAGCAGGGAGGGACGGCGCGCCACGCCGGTGGCCTGCGACGATTTGGACATGGCGAACGACTGCCAGAATACCAGTCCCTGTCCCGCAGTCACCGCTGCGTCTCCGAGTACGAGTTTGCGCAGCACGCCGATGTTTTCCACGCTGAGATACCCGGCATAGTGATCGGTGAGCATGCGCTCACCGGGATCTTTCTCCAGCAGTACGGCCGCATGCACATTTCTGCCGACGGACATCCTGAAACGCTGCAGGAGACGGGCGCGTGATCCGGTATAGCTGCCGTCAAGGTATCCCTGGCGCGGGAGATCTTCCTGCTGGAACCGGCTGCGCAATCCCATATGCATTTCCATTGCTTCATCGCAGCGCAATCTCGCGCATGCGCGAAGCAGGGTGAACTGCGCGGGCTGACCTGAGAAGACACGACGCAGCGCCTCCCACGATGGGACACTGTCATTCATGATTGTGATGATAGCAGCCGCGTCGCTTTCATCGAGGAAAGGCAGGGCGGCCAGGTCGTGCCGTGTGGCAGAGGCAAGGCAGAGCGGCTGCTCCTGCAATGCGGTGAGGTCGTCAAGTATCTGCTCGAGATCGTCCTCCTGCTCGGGATCAATGAATGCTTCGAGCAGGGTTGGGTCAATGGTATGCTGCTGCGCCGAAGCTGCGGCACAACAGCAGATGGCGAACAGGAATGGTAGTCCTGTCCGCAATAGAATAGCGGTACGCATGATGCAATCTCCCTAATTGCGTAATGTGGTTGTCAGCTCTCTATGTTTTCGAGATCGATCTCGTCGAGGTTGACATGCAGGCGATGCTGGAACGCGAAAGTGACGATGATGCCCAGCAGCACGGCGAACCACAGCGTGGCGCTGCGGATGATAAATGTAGAAGCGACAGCGACATCAGGCGTGGCGCCTGCAAGCTGCGCGAGTCCGGTCAAACTGCCCTCAGTGGTTCCGAGTCCCCCCGGCAGCATGCTCACCGCGCCGACGACGGTGGAAAATGCATAGATGAACGTGGCCTTGAGCACGGTCGGCGGCGCATCGAAGACATGCAGTACGATGTAGTACCCGAAGCATTCGAAGAACCAGGACACCACGCTGAGAAGGATGGTGACCAGGAGGGGACGGGGACGCAGCATGACATACATACTTTCGTAGGCGCTTTCCGCATGTTCAATGAAGCGACTGAAGAAGGGGAGACGGCCGAACAGTGCGATCATTTTGAGAGAGCCGCGCCTCCACGCAAGCAGGGCGGTGACCAGTGCGAAAAAGACTGCAAAGGCGATAACGGCCACGCGACTGATGTCAAAGACATAGGCGCCGATGATAAGCAGGAGGATGAGTCCGATAAAATCCGTGAGGCGTTCGGCAATCACAATCGGGGCGGATACACGCACCGGGGTGCCGTTCACCTGCTTGAGCAGGTAGGATTTCAGCACTTCGCCGAATTTCCCGGGTGTCACCGCCATGGTAAACGCCGTGAAAAATATGATGATGTTTTCCGAACGTTTCGGTCGCACATTGAGCGTGGCGGTGTAATAATCCCATTTCCAGTAGCGGAACACGTAGTTGATAAACGTGCAGCAGAGGATCAGCGGCGCCCAGGCCCAGTTGAACTCCGCAAATGCTGCGAGCAGATCATCAAAATCCGCGTAAATGGTCAGTGCGATCCAGACGAGCGCACCAAAGGCGAGTGAGAAAAATATTTTCTTACGCCAGCGTGCACCCATTGATCTCGGGTCCCTGCTTGGTGAATGTTCGGTAACTGCAGTAAAAGCTGCACAGGGGCAGCCCCACTACATTATAGTAATCCCCGACAATTTTGCGAACGAAGACGGCGCCGAAATCGTCCTGTATTCCATACGCTCCCGCTTTGTCCATCGGCGAGCCCGATTGCACGTATGAGGAGATCTCCTCTTCAGCGAGCTGGCGGAACCAGACTTCCGTCCGTTCGAAGCGGGTGAGCGTGCGCTGCGTCGCAGCGTCCACGAGTGCGTAGCCCGTGAACACCTCATGCCGGGCGTTGCTGAGTCGCTGCAGCATCTGTACCGCTTCGTCGGGAGAAGCGGGCTTCTCGATGATTTCCCCGTCAAGAACGACGATGGTATCAGCGCCGACAACCACACCTTCGTCCAGTGTGGACGCCACATCCCGCGCCTTGCGTTCTGAAAGGATGGTGACGTGGTCGGCCGGCGACACGGTTTCATCGAGAATCTCATCCACGCTGCTGGGGAGACAGGTGAATTCCAGGCCGATCTGTCGCAGCAGGGCACTCCTGCGCGGAGAACGGGAAGCGAGAATGAGCGGGGATTGCGGCACGGATTTTGAAATAATTACTGAAACGGGGTATCCCAATATCGCAAGTCCGGGCGACTTGGCGAAATGGACGAAAAGGCGGGGAACGGGATCGCGGGCGTCCCGCGCCTCCGCTTCTCCCGCTTTTTTCGTATCATTACGTTCTGATAATGCATGTTTACATGCTCTTACGCAAGACAAGAAGGAAGTACATATGAACGCATCAAAACTTTATATGATCATCGGTGTGGCGCTGGTGGCCATTATTGTCATCGTATTGCTGCTGCCGGATGAAAATGAAGCGCCGCAGCAGCAGCCGCCGGCGGCAGGAGAAATGCCTCCTGGACACCCTGACGTACCAAATATGGGGGGCGATGAAAATCCGGGCGCCGGGAATGTCCGCGGCGATTTCATGGCCGAATTCAAGAGACTCGGTGATAAAATCGAAGCGCAGGATGCCAGCGATACCAGCGACGTGCTCGTGTACGCACGCATGCTGCTTGACGCCCATCAGGCAAAAAACGCCCTGCCGCTTTTCGAACGCTACATCAAGGCTGCACCGAAGAATACTGCCGCCATGCTCGACCTTTCGGTGGCGTATTTTGAGACCAAGCAGGAAGACAAAGCCGAGAATATTACACGCCGTGTGCTGAAACTCGAACCGGAGAACACCACGGCCATGTATAACCTCGGTGCCCTCGCTGCTGTGGCCGACAACAAGGAGGAAGCACGCGCAATCTGGGAAGAGCTGATTGCGAAGTATCCGGATTCGCAGGACGCCATGCGTGCAAAGGAAATGATGAAGCAGCTCTGATCCCGGTGCGGAACGGTGGCGCATTACTGCATATTCCGCACTGATCGCATTGGCGATCTCATGCTGACGCTTCCCATGGCGGAAGCGCTCCGACGGCATGACGCCGCTGCCCGCATCACCTTCGTTGTGCAGGAGTACACGAGCAGCCTTGTTGCGCTCTGTCCCTTCGTCGACGACGTCATCAGCATTCCCGCTCGTGATCTGACAGGCGGCATCCAGACGTTTGCGCGTACCCTGCGTGCACAGCGTTTCGATGCCGCCTTTTTTGCCTATCCGCGTCCCAGGCTCGCCTTTGCAGCCCGCCTGGCCGGTATTCCCATTCGCGCGGGCATCGCTTACCGCTGGTACTCTTTCCTCTTTACGCATCGCAGGAAGGAACACCGGCACCCATCCCTGCTGCATGAGAGAGATTACAATCTGCGTCTGCTCCGCAATGCGGGGATAGAAGCGGGGGAAGCATTACTTCCGCAGCTCCTCATTCCTGACGCCCTGCGTGAGGAAGCGCGCCATGAACTCGCGTCAGCAGGGATTGAAGAGGGACAACGTTTCGTCGTGCTGCACCCCGGGAGCGGAGGTTCGGCGAAAGACTGGCCGCCGGAGCGATTCGCGGAACTGGCACAAATGCTGGGCAAAGACGAGGATCTCATTTCCATCGTTACCGGCACCCCCTCAGAACGCAAGCTGCAGGAACGTGTCGTTGCGCAGTCCGCGGGATATGCACGACCCATCTCCTCATCACTCAGTCTGGTACAGCTCGCGGCGGTACTCTCCGGTGCGGCGCTCTGCGTTGCGAATTCCACCGGCCCCCTGCATCTTGCCGCCGCTGTGGGCACCCCGGTGTTGGGACTCTACCCTTTCGAACGTGTCTGTCATCCCCGCCGCTGGGGTCCCCTCGGACACCATGTTCGCGTCCTCACCCCACCCCTGGCGGAAGACTGTACCGACTGTGCGTCATCTTCCTGCCCGCAGCATGACGACATGCTGCGCATCGAAGCCAGTGACGCCGCCGAGGCTGCACAGGATCTGCTCGCGGGTCAGGGATAGGAGTTCGTCGCGGCGCATCGCGATTGGTCTTGTCTCGCAGCGGGGAATTCGGCACTATACATGAACAGGTCAACAATCGGGAACCACGACAGACAGGAGGCGGTATAATGGGCAGCCCAAGGAGGATTATCATGAAACTGCTCGTCTATACATCGCTTATCATGCTGCAGCTCACGCTCGCCTTTCCCACGCTTATGGCACAGAAAACGGGAAACAGCAGCGCCGAGCCGCCGCGATTCAGGGAAATCGACCAGTCTGCCTTCACGGTTGGCGAGGAACTCATATTCGATGTGAATTATGGCTTCGTCACTGCGGGACAAGCGCGCATGGCCATTCCACGTTATTCGTGGCAGAAAGGCCGGAAATGCTACCATGTCCAGTTCCTTGTCAAATCCACCTCGTTTTTCGACGCCCTGTACCAGGTGCGTGACCGCTATGAATCCCATATCGATGCGGAGGGCCTGTTCCCATGGAAATTTATCCAGCGGATACGCGAAGGCGGCTACAAGCGTGATTTCAGCGCCCGTTTCGATCACGAAAAGGAAATTGCGTATACAAGCGAAGGGAAGTATCCCGTGCCGGCCTTTACGCAGGATGTGCTTTCCGCATTCTACTACATGCGTACCTATGATTACAGTCGCATGCGCAAGGGTCAGAAGGTAGAGCTGAAGAATTTCTACAAGGACAGCACCTACACACTCACCGTGGTTTATCACGGCAAGGAAACGGTGGAGGTGGAGGCGGGAACGTTCCGTACCATCGTCCTCGAACCGGTGATGGAAGAAGGTGGACTGTTCAAGGCATCGGGGCGCATCCTCGTCTGGATGACCGATGATGAAAGAAAAATCCCCGTGCAGGTCGATGCGGAAATCCCCATCGGATCCATTACTTCCGAACTTACCGAGTACAAGGGGATTCGGGGGCCGATCAAGGCCCGTATCAACTGACGCGGCAAACGAACTTTTCCCCGGCGCGCCCTCACCCTTCGCGGAGACGGCGCGCCTTCTTTTTGTACCTCGCGTGGGCGTGTCAGCCTGGCGATCTTCGCGATTCAGCCGTGACATGCCGGAAGAAAGACTTTTTTCGTACTTTGTGCTGTCGAACCCACGGACTCCCGGGTCCTTCGGGACCGTCTCCTCACACCTACATGAGTAGTACATGTTTCCCCAGTTGAATTTCGACGACATACGGACGCAGTCCGTCAAGCTGCGCAGCAACAAGGTGAACCTGCAGGATTGCGCAAAGCCGTTCGACGGAACAGATGATTTCGGCGTATTTCTCGCCTCCCTGCCGAATATTCTCAAAGCCCGCGAGCTGCGCGCATTCGCCGACGTCGTGGGTGTGGCGCATGCCGCCGGACAGCCCTGTATTCTCATGATGGGTGCGCATGTCATCAAGGTGGGACTCGCTCCGCTGGTGATCGATCTGATGGAACGTGGGGTGGTGACGCATGTGGCGCTCAACAGTGCCGGTGCCATTCACGATTCCGAATCCGCCCTGTTCGGGGTGACGTCCGAAGACGTCGCAACGAATTTGCAGGACGGCAGCTTCGGGATGTGGAAGGAGACAGGAGATTTCATCAACGGCAGCCTCGCGGCCGCACGCGATGCGCATGACTGCGGTTTCGGGGAAGCCATCGGACGCGCACTTATCGACACTGCGCCGGACTACCTGTCGTACAGTATCCTTGCCGCCGGCGTACGGCTCGGCGTGCCCGTCAGCGTCCATGCCGCCATTGGCACTGACATCGTTCATCAGCAGCCGAGCATGGACGGTGCGGTCACCGGGGAAATGAGTTTCAGGGATTTTCGTGTGCTCGCGCATTCAGTAAAGGATCTTCGTGAACGCAGCGTAGTCATGAACGTCGGTTCCGCCGTGATCCTGCCCGAAGTGTTCCTCAAGGCACTGACCATCGTGCGCAATCTCGGGCATGACGCCCGCGGATTCAGTGCTGCGAATTTCGATATGATACAGCATTACCGTCCCAACATGAACGTCGTCACGCGTCCCACGCTCGGAGCGGGACGCGGGTACGTGTTCACCGGCCATCATGAACTGATGATTCCGTTGCTGGCGGCGATGGTGCGCAGACACATTACCGGCGCCGCGGGAGAGGGCCATGACTGAGCACGAGCCGCAGGAAAGAGAAGATCCGGTGCAGGATCAGGAGCATGCCGTGCAGGATCAGGAGCATGCCGCGCAGGAGCAGGGCGATGGTGCGTTGAATGACCGCAGTTCTCTCCAGGGCCCGGGCGGGGTGATGCAGACCGGAATGCCTGGCGGAATCGCAGTCTCTTCAGGCATGCATCCCGTGTTCTTCGGTTTTCTTGTTCTCATCATTGTATTCGTTTCCTATCAGCTTCTGGGTGGGATCATCAGTTTTCTTCTGTTCGGACTCGGCAGTGAAGAGAATGTGCAGGGAATGCGTCTCGTGACCATGTTCTCGCAGTTTCTTTTCCTCCTTGTACCGTCGGTGCTTCTCTTGAAGTTGATGCGGTGGGACTGGAGACAGGCGCTTCGGCTGAACATGCCGCGTATTGGTCCTTTGCTGCTGGTCGTCGTCGGCGTCGTCTCACTGCAGTTCGTCGTGCAGGCGTACATGGAAGCGCAGCAGTTCGTCCTGCGCAATTACCTGCTGCCAGAGAGTATGCTGACGCTGCTCGACAAGTTTGAAAACCTCATCGAAGAGCTGTACGGCACGCTGCTGGGTATGCATTCTCCGGGTGAAGCGCTGTTTGTATGGCTGGTAATCGCCGTGACTCCGGCGATTTGCGAGGAAGTGCTGTTCCGCGGCACTGTCCTCTGGTCGTTTGAAAAAGGTATGCGATTGCGCTGGGCCTTCTTGCTCAATGGCGCAATTTTTTCGATGTTTCATTTGAATCCGATCACCTTTGTGCCGCTCGCACTGCTTGGGACGTATTTCGCCGTGATAACCTGGCGCGGTTCGTCTCTTGTCTACGCGATGACCGGACATGTGGTGAATAATTCTATCGCGGTGCTGGCGTTGTATCTGTTCGATGCGGACAGTCTGCTGCCGGCGGAAACTGCGGGGAACACGCCCTCCGCCGCCATGCTTGCGGTCACGGGCGTCATTGCGCTCGCCGTGTTCATTGCGAGCCTTGTACTGTTCTGGCAGCTTACAGCCCATCGCGACCGGGAGTACCCCCGGCCATCCTAACCATGGAGGTCTTATGCCTTACTGTCCGCAATGCCACGTAGAATATCAGCCCGGGATCAAGGAATGTATCGATTGCAGAATCCCGCTGGTTGAAGGCACCCCGAAGTTCTGTCCCAACTGCAAGGAATTCGTGCGGGACGAAGATACCTTCTGCGACAACTGTGGAGTTCTTCAGTCAGATCTTCCGAGTGATGACACCCCGGAATGTGAAAACCATCCCGACCGCCGTGCCGTCGGCGGCTGTGTGATCTGCGGGAAACCGGTCTGTGAAGAGTGCAGTACCCGCCACAACGGACGCATTTTCTGTGAGAACGACGATCACCTCAACCTGCATCAGGGATTCGTGGTCGCCTACCGCACGTCCACCGACTACGAGGCCGAGATGATCAAGGCCAATCTCGAGGGCGCGGGTATCAATGCGATGATCTTCAACCAGCATGATCACGTGTATTTCACCAACATGGGCGCACTTGCGCTGGTCAACGTTATGGTGCCGCGCGCGCAGATCGACGAAGCCCGCGATGTGATTACCGCGCTGATGAGCGAGGAAGGGCTCTCGTCGGACGACGAGGATGAGGACAACGGGTGAGTAATACCGGCACGCGGGTCATAGTCGCGGTCATCGCGATTCCGGGCATTCTTCTGCTTGCCTGGCTCGGCGGCTACGCGTGGGCACTGTTCATCGCAGCTGTGATGGTCGTTGCCCTGCAGGAATTCGCGGCCATGGCGCGTGCAAAGGGCACCGCGCCGCAGACCGCGGCCATGATACTCGCCGGACTCGCGCTGCTGCTGGTATTTCTCCATGAACGGCTCAGTGCCGACATCCCCGCACTGCTCGGTGGCGGAATACCCTGGCCCCTGCAATGGCAGGCGTTCATCTGGATTCTGCTTCTTTTCATGCCGGCAGTGCTGCTCATCGAGCTGTTCCGCAACCGTGAGGGGCCGCTGCTCAACGTGGCGGCTACCGTTCTGGGTGCCGTGTATATCGGACTGTTTCTCGGCAGTGCCGTTGGCATGCGTGAAATTTTCAGTGTGCTGGAATTTCATGTCGGTCCGATCTTCGGGACAGCTGACCTCACTGCTGCCCAGATGTCGCAGCTCGACAGCTGGGGCGGATATACCGTGATTTCCGTCCTCGCCTCCATCTGGCTCTGCGATACTGCCGCCTATTTCGGCGGACGCGCCATGGGCAGGCACAAGCTTTTCCCACGCGTCAGTCCCAACAAAACCTGGGAAGGCGCCATCTGGGGATTCGTCGCCGCCCTGGCGGGTATGCTGATCGCACAGCAATGGCTGCTCGGGTATTTGCAGGTCGGCGAAGCCCTGGTCATCGGCGCAATCGTAGGCATAATCGGTCAGCTGGGCGATCTCGTCGAATCGCTGCTCAAACGCGACGCCGGCGTGAAGGATTCGTCCACCCTGCTGCCAGGACATGGCGGCGTGTTCGACCGTTTCGACAGCTTCATTTTTGTTTCACCCGCCGTATTTCTCTACCTTGATTTCGTAGTATTTGCGTGATACGGCGCGTTACGTAACCACTCTCACACCCCCATGAAACAGACCAAATACGTATTCATCACCGGCGGCGTTGTTTCCTCCCTCGGAAAGGGCATCGCGGCCTCCTCTCTCGGCATGCTGCTGCAGAGCCGCGGGCTCAACGTCACCATTCAGAAATTCGATCCCTACATCAACGTGGATCCCGGGACGATGAGTCCCTACCAGCACGGCGAGGTGTATGTTACCGAGGATGGCGCGGAAACCGATCTCGATCTCGGTCACTATGAGCGTTTTCTCAACCGTGACATGTCGAAAGACAACAACACCACGACCGGACAGATTTACAACCACGTGATCACCAAGGAACGCCGCGGCGATTATCTCGGCGCTACCGTGCAGGTGATTCCCCATATCACCGATGAGATCAAGCGGCGTTTTGCGCGGCTGGCCAAGGGGGATGAATATGACGTGATCATCACGGAAATCGGTGGCACGGTGGGTGACATCGAGAGCCTTCCTTTCCTCGAAGCCATGCGTCAGTTCGTCATGAACGTCGGGAAGAAAAACGCCATCATCGTGCATCTCACGCTGGTGCCCTACATCCCGTCCGCCGGCGAGCTGAAGACCAAGCCGACGCAGCACTCTGTCAAAATGCTGCTCGAGCTGGGAATTCAGCCCGACATCCTGCTCTGCCGTTCCGACCGTCCCCTGCCGCAGTCCATCAAGGAAAAAATCGGTCTGTTCTGCAATGTGAAACCGGAGCTGGTCATCGAGGCGCTGGACGTCAAGACTATCTACGAGGTGCCCGTCGAATACAGCAAGCAGGAATTCGACAGGAAGGTCACCAATCTGCTGCACATGCGTCCCAAGGATGCGGAAATCGATCGCTGGACCAAGATTCTGCGCCGGCTCAAGGAACCCAAGCACGAAATCGAAATCGGACTCTGCGGGAAGTACGCCGAGTATCATGATGCGTACAAGAGTATCATCGAAGCCTTCGCGCACGCAGGTGCGGAAAACAACGCACGGGTCAAGCTCGACTGGATTCATTCCGAGGATATCGAGACAAACGGGGCGGCGAAATATCTCAAGCATCTCGATGGATTGCTGGTGGCTCCCGGCTTCGGCGAACGCGGGATCGAAGGGAAAATCAAAGCCGTACAGTACGTGCGGGAAAACAACATCCCGTTCTTTGGCATTTGTCTCGGACTGCAGTGCGCCGTGATTGAATATGCGCGCAACGTCTGCGGCATCAAGGATGCCAACAGTGCGGAGTTCGTAGAAACGGAATCGAATGTCATCGACCTGATGCTCGAACAGAAAAGCATTCAGACCATGGGCGGTACCATGCGTCTCGGTGGCTTTCCCTGCGTACTCAAGCGCGGCACCCGCGCCTACGATGCGTACGGCAGGAAAAACATCAGTGAGCGCCACCGTCACCGCTACGAGGTCAACAACGCCTTCATTGCGCAGCTGGAAGAGAAGGGCCTGGTGTTCTCCGGCACCTCTCCCGACGAGTCGCTCATGGAAATGATCGAACTTCCGGATCACCCGTGGTTCGTCGCTTCGCAGTTCCATCCCGAGCTTCGCTCGCGCCTTGTCGAACCGCACCCACTGTTCCGTGATTTCGTAAAGGCCTCGATCGAGTACCATCTCAAGCGCACCGGCGATAAAGCGGACAGCTGACACCGAAACAGAAAATTATTATCTTTCACGCACGCGATCATCAGAATTGCAGGAGCGTCCATGAAGTACTTCGCCACCTTCGTCCTTCTCGTCTGTCTGTGGAGCACTGCGTCCGCACAGTCGGATACGCTGCAGTATGACGGACTCAACGACATTTATAATGGACAGCTTGTCGCGGTGACCCGTTTCCCGGGTGAGCTCGATGTGGTGTTCAACGCACGCTTTACGCCGGCCGAAAAATGCACGCTGCATACGGTGCTCGTCGGTTTCAGCCTCGTGAAATTTCAGCCGCTGACCGGCAATGACACGCTGTTCCTCTACGTATACGAGAACGGGACGGTGCCCCCGCATCTGACGAACATTGTGAAAACGTACAAGGTCGATCTCGGCGACGCCGGTTTCCCGAGTCCCAATATCCGTTTTGAAAATCCGCTGGAAGCGGGCGCGCGCGATGTCCTCGCCGTACAGCTCGACCCTCCCGTGATATTCTCCCCCCGCAGGGACTTCATTGTCGGAATCAAGGTCAAGTCCAATCAGCGCTATGCCATCGGGGAGGGCACCTGGAATGGATTCAGCGTGCTGCTGCATCCGAACGTCACGGAATACGAGCGCTATCGCCGCTACAGTATCACCGTGGATACTGCCACCTCGCAGAACAGTCTGGCGACGGAGGGAGCATCGGCGGGACTCTTCATTCGTCCCATTGTCACGTACGATCCCGACCTGCCGCCCGTGGAGGTCGTTGATGCCGAGCTGCTTCCGGCCCCAATGAACGCGACGCTCGAGACGAACTACCCGAATCCGTTCAATCCCACTACCACGCTGAGCTATACGCTCGGTGATGCGCAGCATGTGCGCCTGTCGGTGCATGACGCACTCGGACGCTGTGTCGCCGTGCTCGAGGAGGGCGTACGCGACGCCGGCCGGCATCGCGTCGTGTTCGATGCACAGGAACTGCCTGCCGGACTCTACACGGCACGCTTCCTGGTCAACGGCAGCACGCAATCGCGGAAGATGCTTCTGATGAAATGAGAATTCCCGAAGAAAAGGTTGAAGAAGTACGCGCGGCCGCTGATATCGTCGATGTTGTCAGCGGCTTCGTGCGTCTGAGGAAAGCGGGCCGCAACTACACAGGTCTCTGTCCCTTTCACAGGGAAAAAACGCCTTCATTCAACGTCAATCCCGAGCGCGCAATATTCAAATGCTTCGGCTGCGGGAAGGGCGGGAATGTCTTCACTTTTCTGATGGAAATGGAACAGCTTTCGTTCGTCGATGCCGTCGAGGCCCTGGCCGAGCGCTACAACATTTCCATCAATCGCGAAGGGGGTCCTTCAAAGGAAACCCGCGATCAGATCGAGTCCATGTATGAAGCGAATCGTCTCGCGGCGCGCTTCTTTTACGATACCCTGCAGGGCGAGAAGGGTGAGGTGGGAAGGAAGTATTACGAGGGACGCGCATGGAGCCAGGAGACACAGCGGACCTTCGGACTCGGATTTGCGCCGCAGGGCTGGCACCATTTTCTCGAGCATGCACGTGCGCAGGGAATGGACGATGACATTCTTGAGGCGACGGGACTGATCATCCGCAAGGACGGCGGGAAAACCTATGACCGTTTCAGGAACCGCGTGGTCTTTCCGATTATCAGCGTGTCGCGCAAGGTGCTGGGGTTCGGCGCCCGCGCGCTCGAAGCCGACGACCATCCGAAATACCTGAACTCGCCGGAATCGGCCGTCTACAACAAGAGCCGTGTCCTGTACGGACTCTCACAGTCGCACCGCGCGATTCGTGATCTCGATGCCGTGGTGCTCGTTGAGGGCTATGCCGACGTCCTTTCCCTCTACCAGGCCGGCGTTGAGAACGTGGTCTCTACCAGCGGCACCGCGCTGACACCGGACCAGGTGCACATGCTCTCGCGCTATACGCGGAATTTCTATTTCCTGTATGACGCGGATTCGGCCGGACTCAACGCCATGCTGCGAGGGATCGATACGATACTGGATGAGGATTGCGACGCCCGCATCGTCCAGCTGCCGGTTGGGGAAGACCCGGATTCCTATGTCCGGCGTCACGGCGCGGAGGGTATTCGCGCACATCTCGACAATGCGGTTTCCTTCGTCGACTTCATCACGGATCGTTTTCGTGAGGAAGGAAAACTCGAGACGCCGGAGGGTAAAACGCAGGTGATCAGGCGCATCGTCGATCTCGTCGCGCGCATGGACGATCCGATCCGCCGCGAGTTTTACGTGCATCACATTGCGGAGAAATACGGCATTTATGAATCCGTTCTCTACAGGGAGCTGGCGAAAGAGCTCCGTGGCAAGGAACGCAAGCCGGCCCGGGAGCTGCCGACGGAAGTGCTGCCACCCGAACCCGAGGGGGACGCCGATGGTGCCGCCATTCCACGGGAAGAGAAGACGTTCTGTGAACTGCTGCTGCAGGCTCCGCCGGAGCTGCAGTCGGAAGTATTGCAGTTCATTCGCATCGGGCATTTCCGTGATGCGCGTATCCGCCAGTTCCTGCACGTCCTTTTCGAGCAACAGGAACATGAAGGACATATCAAGACAGACGATCTCTGGCGCTACGTGGAAGAAAACGTACCGATGCACAATCTGCTGGCTGACATGTTGATGGAAAAAAACAGACTGGTCAGCGAATGGAGTCGAAAGCAGACGGTAACGCCGACGGATTATCGTCGCGTGATGCTGGATGCATATAAACGAGTCTTGCGGCGCATGGTGGAGAGTGAACACGAAAAAAAACAGCAGGAATTGCGAGCGGACGACTCGAATCTCGAGGTTGCGCGCCAGGTGAATGAACTGCAAAAACTGCTCAGAGTTCAGTGGGACAGTATAGGGAGTTTTGAAGATCTCCCGGAGCTGGAGGACGATGAGTTCTGACCGTATTGTCGATGCAACCATCATCGGCTCTCTCGTGTTGACTTGAAACAACCGCATGTTTCATATTGACGGAGATATAATGTCTGCACTCGCACAGCAGGAAGTACATACGCGCCTTGAAAAGATGTCCGGCTGGTCGCTCAGCGACGGTCAGATCACCCGCACGTATGACGCAGCGTCGTTTCACCGTGCCATCGGATTCGTAGCGCAAATCGCCATCCTGGCCGAAAAGGCAGACCATCACCCGGACATCGATATCCGTTACAACAAGGTGGTCATCAGTCTTTCGACGCACAGTGAAAACGGGATCACAGACAAAGATTTTTCGCTTGCTGAACAGATAGACGAGGCATTCACGCAATGAATCCCGCAGAACGGCTGGAAAAACTGGAGCAGCTTCTCGACGCGGATCCCGCGGACAGTTTCACGCGCTACGCCCTGGCGCTCGAGCATATCAGTCGCAGGGACACGGACCGCGGCATTGCGCTGCTGCGTGAAACCATTGACCGGGACCCGTCTTACATCGCCGCGTACCATATGCTCGGACAGCAGCTGGCGCAGCTGGGAGACGAGGAAGAAGCTGGCAACGTGCTGCGCAACGGTATAGAAGTTGCACGCGCAGCGGGCGAGACACATGCCGCCTCGGAAATGCAGGACGAACTCGACGATCTGGGCTGAGCTGCGCAAGCGGACAGCGTCCCCGAAACACATCAATTCCAACGGAGTACCCATGCCCAAGTCACAGGAAGAAATTCTCGGAATGTTCAAGGAATCCGGCGCCTTTCTCGAAGGCCACTTTGTCCTGACATCCGGATTGCACAGTCCGCATTACGTGGAGAAGTTCCGCGTACTCGAGCATCCGGGGCTCACGGCGCAGCTCTGCGAAGGATTTGCCGAAATGTATGCGGAGGACAAACCGAATGTGGTGCTCGGGCCGGCCACCGGCGGCATCATTCTCGCCCATGAAACTGCCAAGCAGCTCGGCGTGCGCGCCATGTTTACCGAACGCGTGGATGGCAGCATGGTGCTGCGTCGCGGTTTTGCGCTCGGACCCGAAGATCGCGTTCTTCTCGTTGAAGATGTGGTGACCACAGGCGGCAGCGTCTTCGAAGTCATCGACGCGGTCAAGCAGACCGGGGCGCAGATCATCGGGCTCGCGTACCTGGTTGACCGCAGTGGTGGCAAGGTGGATTTCGGCGTTCCGGCGAAAGCGCTGCTCACGCTTGATGTGGTGGTGCATCAGCCCGACGACTGTCCCCTCTGTCGTGAAGGACTCCCCGTCACGAAACCCGGCAGGTCCGGAAAAAAATAGCCTGTTCCGTACACCGGGCATGAGGTTTTCAGTCTGCGTGCCCGGTGTACAGACATGGTCTGTCCCGCATTGCACTTGCAAGGGCAGGGATGTATCTTCCGATAACCTCGCCTCATTATCCAGAACAAATACCGAATGATCATGAGCTTAGCTGTGACCTTCGCCACGATTCCGGAGATGTTTCTCAATCTCACGGACAAGTACATGCACGACGAACGTCCCATGATACTTCGGAAAGTAGAAGGGAAATATCGTCCCCTGCGCTACAGCGACATGCGCACAATGGTCGCGCAGTTCTATCACGGACTCGCGAAGCTCGGGATTAAGGACGGCGATCGCATCGGATTGCTGGCCGAGAACCGGCCCGAGTGGGTAGTCACCGATCTGGCCTGCCTCTACCACGGTGCCGCGGATGTTCCGATTTTCCCTTCGCAGACGGCGAAGCAGGTCGCATATATCCTCAACGACGCCGGCACATCCGTGGTCGTCGTTTCCAACCTCTTCCAGCTCAACAAAGTGATGCGCATCCGGGACGAGGTCAAATCGCTCAGGCACATTATCGTGATGAACGAACTCGACGAACTTCCGGAAGGCGTGATCAGTTTTCAGCAGGTACTCGACACGGGACTGGCAGAACACCGGCGCCATCCGAATGCGTTGCGGGAAGCCTCGATTCTCATCAAACCCGAGCATCTGTGTACCATCATCTACACCTCGGGTACCACGGGGAATCCCAAAGGTGTCATGCTGACTCACAGCAACTTCGTCGCGAACGTCACTGCCGCCGCGGAGGCAATAGAGATCAACGACAGCGACGTCCTGCTGTCGTTTCTTCCCCTCTGTCATGTATTTGAGCGTATGGCAGGCTACTACACCGCCATGTCATGCGGTGCCACTGTTGCCTACGCCGAGAGCATTGAAACCGTGGCGGAGAATATGGTGGAAATTCGTCCCACCGTCGTCATTGCCGTCCCGCGGCTCTTCGAACGCATCTACAACCGCATCGCCCGTATGGTCGACAAAGGATCGGGCGCGAAAAAGAAGGTCTTTTACTGGGCAGTTGCCGTGGGACGCAAGTACGTGCAGGCGGAAAAGAAAGGCGGCGCGGGAGTGCTGCTCAAGTCGCAGCGTGCGCTTGCGGAAAAGCTCGTATTCAGCACGCTCAAGGAGCGCACCGGGGGACGCATCCGCTACTTCGTCAGCGGCGGTGCTGCGCTTCCGCGGGAACTCGGTGAGTTTTTCGAGGCCGTGGGACTCGCGATCATTGAAGGCTACGGTCTGACGGAAAGCAGTCCGGTCATCGCCGCAAACCGTCTCGGCAAACAGAAATTCGGCACCGTCGGGCACGCGCTCAGCAACGTGGAAGTGAAAATCGCCGAGGACGGAGAGATTCTCACCCGCGGTCCCCATGTCATGAAGGGGTATTACAACAACAAAAAAGCCACCGAGGAGGCCATTGATGCCGACGGATGGCTGCATACGGGTGACGTCGGCATGCTCGATGAAAACGGATACCTGTACATCACCGACAGGAAAAAACATCTGTTTGTCAGCTCCGGGGGAAAGAACATTGCGCCGCAACCCATCGAAAGCCTGTTTGCGGGCAACGAATTCATCGACCAGTTCGTATTGATCGGGGACAAACGCATGTTTCTGACCGCGCTGATTGTCCCCGATTTCAACGCGCTGAAAGAGTACGCCGACGCACGCAACATCGTCTACCGCGACACCGCGGAGCTGCTCAGCCACAACGAGGTGTACAAGCTGATCGAGGGCACGATACAGGCGACGCAGAAGGACCTGGCGAATTTTGAGAAAGTGCGCCGTTTCACCCTGCTCGATGAGCCGTTCACCATTGAAAACGGGGCGATGACGCCCAGCTTGAAGATTCGCCGCAAGGTTGTGGAAGAGCGCTACCAGGACCTTATTGAAGCCATGTATCGCCAGTGATCCCTTTCTATTTCATTGGTGAATATGGGGACTTTTTCCTACATTGGTTAATTGACAGAAACAACTGTTTCTATGTGATATGATCGAAAACTACATCCCGATTTTCCTCATCCTCGGCGTCTCGCTGATCTTCGGCGTGGTGTCTGCCAACATGTCCTGGCTGCTCGGTCCCCAGCGACCTTACAGGGAAAAATTTACGACCTACGAAAGTGGTGTCGATCCTGTAAGCACCGCACATTACCGATTTTCGGTCAAATACTACATGGTGGCGCTCTCTTTCATCATCTTCGATATCGAAGTGGTGTTCATGTATCCCTGGGCGGTGCGTTTCACGGAACTCGGATGGCCGGGTTTCGTTGTTATGTTAGTGTTTGTCGCCGTCCTGGTTGTCGGCTTCATTTATGAGCTGAAGAAAGGAGCACTGCAATGGGATTAGAATCCGCCCTCGGTGAGGGATATCTCACCACGAAACTCGACGCACTCGTTGGCTGGGCACGCAAGAATTCCCTCTGGCCCATGCCGATGGGGCTTTCCTGCTGCGCCATCGAACTGATGTCCGCCGGCGATCCGCGCCATGACATTTCCCGCTTCGGCATGGAAGTCATGCGCTTCTCGCCCCGGCAGTCCGACGTCATGATCGTCGCCGGTACGGTGACGTACAAGATGGCGCATGTCGTCCGCAAGATTTATGACCAGATGGCTGAGCCCCGCTGGGTGATCGCCATGGGCGCCTGCGCTTCCTCCGGCGGCATGTTCCGCAGCTACTCCGTGGTGCAGGGCATCGACCAGTTCCTGCCTGTGGACGTATTCACCGCCGGTTGTCCCCCGCGTCCCGAGAACCTCTTCAACGCACTGATCGAGCTGCAGAAGAAAGTGCAGAGTTCCAGTGTGCTGGATTATCGCGACCGCAAAGAACCGATTATCGTTTCATAAAATCCCCTGTGCGGGATAACAAACAGCGAACACACATGAACAGCATTGTCGAACAGGTAGTAAACGGACTGCAGGAGCAGTTCGGTGATGCCGTGGAGGAAGTACGCGAGTTTCGTGACGACGTGATCGTGGTCCTGTCGCGTGACGTCGTGGTCGCCGCTGCCACCTGGCTGCGTGACAATGAAGATGTCCCTTTCCCGCTTTGCGAGGATGTCTTCGCCCTCGACGCCTTCACACGCAAGAAGCGTTTTGAAGTCAATTATCATTTCTTCTCCATCACGAAAAAGGTGCGCATTCACCTCAAGGTGCGTGTGGACGAAGAGGATGCCGTCGTGCCGTCCATTACCAGCGTCTTTCCCGGCGCCGGCTGGTACGAACGAGAGGCATGGGATATGATCGGGGTGCACTTCAGCGGTCATCCGGATCTTCGCCGCGCATACATGCCTGAAGACTACGAATATCATCCGCTGCGCAAGGACTTCCCGATGATGGGTGTGCCGGGGTCGATCCCGTTGCCCAAACGAGGTTAGCATATGAGCGACACTACACATAGCACAACAGACTTTTTCGACACTCCGGTCGTCACCTCGAACCTGCCGCCGAAGGAGCAGCGCACGCAGCTGCTGCAGGCACTGCTGGATATGGATCCCGACATCAGTTTCGACGATCCGCTGGAAAACGACATGATCCTGAACATGGGGCCATCGCATCCCGCCACACACGGTGTGCTGCGTATCCTTCTGCGTCTCGACGGCGAGACCATCGTGAACGCCATGCCCGAGCTAGGCTATCTGCACCGCGGGTACGAGAAGATCGCGGAGAACGAGACCTACCACGAGTTCATCACGCATACGGACCGGCTCGATTATCTGCAGCCCCTTCACAACAACGTCGCGTACATTCTCGCGGTGGAGAAACTGCTGGGCATCGAAGCACCGGTGCGCGCGCAGTATATCCGCACCATGCTCTCCGAACTCGCACGCATTTCCTCGCATCTCGTCGGTTTCGGCGTGATGGCGATGGACGTCGGCGCCATGACGCTGCTGCTCTGGTGCTTCCGCGAGCGCGAGAAAATTCATGACATTTTCGATCTCGTCGTCGGCGCGCGCTTCACCACGAGTTTCACGCGTATCGGCGGGATTGCACAGGATATCACCGATGAAGGGCTCGCGGCCATCAGCGCCTTTCTCGACCAGTTCCCCGAGCGCCTCAACGAAGGCGAGCGCCTGCTCAACCGCAATCGCATTTTCTTCGACCGCTGCCGCAATACAGGCGTAATCAGCGGGGAAGATGCACTCGCGATAGGACTCACCGGTCCCAACCTCCGCGGTTCCGGCATCGCGATGGATCTGCGCCGCGACAATCCGTACATGGTGTACGATCAGCTCGATTTCGACGTTATCACCGAGACGGAAGGCGATTCGCTGGCGCGCTACTACGTCCGACTTGCCGAAATGAAGGAAAGCGTGAAAATTGTGCGGCAGTGTATTGACAAACTGCCCACAGGCGCTGTCCATGCGCATGAGCCGAAGAAAGTGCTCCCGCGCAAAGAACGCATATACACACGCATGGAAGAGCTTATCCACGATTTCATGATCGTCAACTTCGGCGTGAATCCACCTGAAGGCGAAGTCTACCATGCCGTGGAATCGGCCAAGGGGCAACTCGGTTTCCACATCGTCAGCCGCGGCGAGGGACATCCCTGGAGACTCAAAATCCGCTCCCCGTCATTCTGCAATCTGCAGGCGCTGCCCCAGCTGCTGAAAGGGCATCTGCTTTCGGATATTCTCGCCGTTCTCGGCAGTCTCGATCCCGTCATGGGTGAAGCTGATAAATAACCACTGGCAAGCACCTCGATGTTTACAGAAGAAGAACTCCGCAAAGTCGAAGAACTCAAATCCCACTACCCGAGCAATCTCTCCGCCGTCATGGGCGTACTGCACATGTATATGGACAAGTACGGCCATATCTCGGACGAAGGTGTGACCTACGTGGCGTCCCTGCTCGACGTCCCTGAAGAGAAAGTGCTCGGCGTGGTGACGTTCTACGAAATGTATCATCAGCACAAAACCGGCAAGTACAAGCTGCAGGTCTGCACGAACGTGTCCTGCATGCTGCGCGGCTCCGACATGGTGCTGAAGACGATCAAGGACCATATCGGTATCGGTATCGGCGAGACGACAGACGACGGACTGTTTTCCGTCCACGAGGCGGAATGTCTCGGCAGCTGCGGCACCGCGCCGATGATGTCGGTAAACAAGGATTATCACGAAAACCTGACCCCGGACAGGATCAACGAACTTATTGATCAGCTGAAGGCGCAGGGCTGAGGATGCCGTCCCTCGGGATGCAGACCTCTCCCACGCCACGAGCGAGAACAGCATATGACTGACTACCAGCCCGTAATTCTACCCGGTACCCCCGATCTGCACAAGATCGACGTGTATGAGCAACACGGCGGCTACGCCCAGGCGCGCAAGGCGATGGGCATGACGCCAGAGGACATCATCGGCATCGTCAAGGACTCCGGTCTCCGCGGACGCGGGGGCGCGGCGTTCCCGACGGGACTGAAATGGTCGTTCATGCCGAAAGACGGGGAGAAACCCAACTATCTCTGCGTCAACGGAGATGAATCCGAACCCGGTTCGTTCAAAGACCGCCAGATTTTTGAATTCAATCCGCATCTTATGATCGAGGGTATCCTCATCGCGGGACGCGCGCTGCGCATCAAGGCGGCCTACATTTACATCCGCGGCGAGTATGAAGCCTGGGTGCAGATGGTGGAAAAGGCCGTGGCGGATGCCTACGCGAAGGGGTATATCGGCGAGAAAATGAAGGAAACCTTCGGAACCGATTTCGCCTGCGACATCTACGTGCATCGCGGCGCCGGCGCATACATCTGCGGCGAAGAGAGTTCGCTGATGAACTCCATCGAGGGCATTCGTCCCTATCCCCGCGTCAAGCCGCCCTTCCCCGCACAGGTCGGACTCTGGGGCTGCCCCACCACCATCAACAACGTCGAGACCATTGCCAATATCCCCGTCATCATGGACAAGGGACCCGAGTGGTACAAGGGTATCGGCGCCGAGAAGCACCCCGGTCCCATCCTCTACGGTATTTCCGGGCATGTGAACAAACCCGGCGTCTACGAGCTGCCGACTGGCATGCTGCTGACCGAACTGATCAATGACGTCGCCGGCGGCGTTCCCGATGGCAAGAAAATCAAAATGGTCATTCCCGGCGGAAGCTCCATGCCGCCGTTGCGGGGTGATCAGCTCGAAGGCATCCGTATGGACGCCGAATCGCTCAAGGAAGTTGGCTCCGCCATCGGTACTGCGGGCATTATGGTGATGGATGAAGACACGGACATCACACGCATCCTCACCCGCATCACGCATTTCTACAAGGTGGAATCCTGCGGTCAGTGTACGCCCTGCCGCGAAGGAACGGGCTGGATGCTCAAGGTGCTCCACCGCCTGCTCGAGGGACAGGGCGAAGCGAAGGACCTCGACCTGCTGCACAGTGTTGCGAAGAACATTGAAGGCAATACGGTATGCGCACTGGGTGATGCCGCTGCCTGGCCGGTAAAATTTACGATCGAGCGTTTCCGTCCCGAACTCGAGGCGGAACTGCAGCGATAACGCGCAGTGCTGCAGCGCTTCGTCAAAAGCGTTGCAATTACAATATGATCTGAAAACCCCGTTGAATAACGGGGTTTTTTCCTTTACATTCATCCCATGCTGCCGCAGGAAATCATTCGGAAAAAACGTGACGGGGGAACGCTGTCCCGCGCGGAGCTGGAGGAATTTTTCCACGCATACATGCAGGGGAAGGTCGCCGATTACCAGGTGACCGCGTTGCTTATGGCGGCGTTCTATACGCCCATGAGCATGGAGGAAACGCTCGCTGTGACGGATATCTTCATCCGTTCCGGCGCCAGCCTCGATTACAGCGGGGTGCAGGGCGTGAAAGTGGATAAGCACAGCACGGGCGGGGTGGGGGATAAAACATCGCTGCTTCTCGTCCCCATTGTTGCCGCCGCGGGTGTGCGCGTGCCCATGATTTCGGGCAGGGGACTGGCGCATACGGGTGGGACACTCGATAAACTCGAAAGTATACCCGGTTTCAACGTGCGGATGCCCATGAGCGGCATGCAGAGGCAGCTCGGCGAGATCGGCATGGTCATGGCAGGGCAATCGGACGAACTCGTCCCTCTCGACAGGCGCATTTACGCGTTGCGGGATGTTACCGCAACGGTGGAAATCCTCCCGTTCATTGCCGCCAGTATCATGAGTAAAAAAGTAGCCGGCGGGGCAGATGCACTCGTGCTCGATATCAAAACAGGGAGTGGGGCGTTCATGCGTGAACGCGCGCAGGCCGAGGAGCTGGCGCTGCTGCTTGCGCAGGTGGGACGGCATTTCGATCTGCCGACGGTGGGGCTGATCACCGATCAGAGTGAGCCGCTGGGACGCGCAATCGGCAACTGGCTGGAGGTTGTGGAAGTGGTCGATTGCCTGCAGGGCCGGGAGACACCGGATTTGATGGAAGTCACCTATGCGCTTGCAGGACTCATGATTCATCTCGGCCGTAAAGCACAGTCCGTCACCGAAGGCATGGCCATCGCACGGGATGTCGTGCGCCGGGGACTCGCCTTCGAGAACCTGCTGCGTCTCACCGAAGCGCAGGGAGGGGACAGCTCACTGCTCGAAAATACACTCTCGTACCGCAATGCGGATGCGATTGTCGAGGTGCAATCGCCTCAATCCGGCTATGTGCATCATGTCGATGCCTTCCGGCTCGGCATCCTTGCCTCGGAAATCGGTGCAGGGAGGCGACAGACCACGGATACCGTGGATCCGACTGCGGGCATTGTGCTGCAGGTGAAAACCGGTGACGTGGTCAGCCAGGATGACGTCCTCTGCCGTCTCTACAGTTCCACTGTTGAGGATCTCCCCGCGTACAGGTCCGCCGCTCTTGATGCTTTTGCGATAGGAGACGGGGAAATCCCTCGCAGGAGCAAGATTTTTTCGTATTTTGATGAGGATACCGTCGTCGACTGGAGCCCGGGCGCTCCCTCCCGCTAACGTCTTGTGAACCGTGCCTTGCCAGTGGAGGTGCGGGTTCATGGTTTGTTGTATTTAGCCTGATGCCCGTATGAAGCGATTGCTCCTCATTCCACTTCTGCTCATTCTAGCCTTCCCCTTCGCGTCCACCAACGCACAGGTATGGAATGAAGTCCGCATCCTGCGTGTTGACACGACCAATTTCCCGTCGGTCAAGGTTTATGCACGGGCATTCTGTGCAGGACAGCAGACCTCGAACATCAATCCCCTGACAATTCGCATCTATGAGAACGGTGTGCTGAAAGGCATGCAGGGAACGCTCGACTGTCCCGCGCAGACCGTCCCCGTATCCCTCGCGCTCGCTCTTGATCGCAGCGGCTCCGTTGCCGGCACTCCGCTCTACAAGATCCAGGAAGGCGCATTCCGCATTGTCGAGCTTATGCAGTCGCATGGCAGTGGCGATGACGAAGTGGGGCTGCTCAGCTTCGGTGACGATGTCACCACCCACATGCCGATGAGCACCATTCAGAATGACCTCTATGAGGCCATCAACAAGATCGTGCCCTATGGCGAGACGGCCATGTTCGACGCCATCATCGCGGCACTCAATGAAGTGCGCACCAACGGCACGAATCCCATCAAAGCCGTGGTCGTGATTTCCGACGGCGGCGACAATAAAAGCAGCGCCACGCTCGCGCAGGTTATCGCGCTTGCAAAGCAGCTCGGCATCCCGGTGTACACCATAGGGATCAGCTACATCGACAATCAGGATGAACTGCAGATCATGCAGATGATTGCCGATTCCACGGGAGGGAAATTCCTCTCTGTGGATCACCCGGATGACATCGCCAACGTCATCATGTCGATGATGTCGCATGTCACCAACGGGGCAAACGATTGCACGTTCTCCTATCTCTCGAATTGTCCCGACGGCACGCGGCGCGAACTGAAAGTCATCGCCGAAGCCTGCGGACTGGCCGATACCGTCATCGTACATTTCTATGCGCCGCTCGATCCGAATCTGCCGACGTATTCCGTCACCTTCGATTCCACCTACGCCTATGAGCGGGGCGATATGCTCGTTCCCGTCACCTTCCATGCGGATATATCCGGAACGGTGGGGCGCATCGATTTCAAAATCCTCGAGCGTCCCCCGCTCACCTTCCAGGAACTGGTCACCACCGGATTCCTCGCCGAGCAGGGTACGGTTTCCCAGCAGATTGTCGGGGATTCACTTATTGTCAGCGTTGCGGGCCCGCTCAACGTGTCCGCAGGTTCAACCACGCTCATGAAAATCCGGTATGCCACGCCGCCTGTCGGAAAGGATACCGTATTCTGGTATCCGGCGTATTACCTGGATATCAAGAGCGACGATTGCGTGAAATACGATGGCGACACGCATCGCCTGATGATACTCAAACGCCCCGGGCTCGACATTGTCTGCGGGGATTCCCTGCGCGTGGAGTGGGATGAGAGCACCGGCTCATTTGTCAGCGACATCGTTCGTGTCGGCATTGCCGTACAGAACAATACCAATCTTGCCGCGGAGAATACGCTCGTCACCATTGACGTTCCCCCGGGAATGGAACTGGTGTCCGGAACGAAGACCGTGCCACTGCCGCAGAACCCGCTGCCACCCGGACAGAGTGGACTCGTGGAATTCACACTGCGCGTGCTGCCGGTCGATTCGACGCGCATTTACCGTATTTGTATAGAAGTGCAGCCAGACAGCGGCCGCGTGACGACCTGCTGTAAAACCGTGATCGTCGAACGGGCACAGACGAAACTCGAGGCCGAATGCAGCATGCCTGACCGCATCGTCTGGAGCGACAGTCTGAACAAATACATCCCCGACGTGTTCCCCGTCACCGTGCGTATTCGCAACTACAGCGATCTGGACGCGAATGACGTTCCTGCGTGGATTCATGTTCCTCCCGGTTTCGCCGTGGACAGTACAACCCCGGTGAATACCATACTGCGTCCTTCACGCATAACCAGGGCCGACACCGGGGTGGTAACCTGGATGGTGCGACCCCTTGAACGGCCGACATCCGAGCTGACAAAATTCTGCATCAAGGTCGCCGCAGGGCTCGACACCGCAGTGTGCTGTCAGGACGTGTTCATTGAAGCCTCGCCTGTACGAGCACAGCTCAGCTGCGGTGATACGCGCGTGCTCGTCTACGATGACGGCACAGGGGAATATGACCCCGAGCGCATGCTGATCATCACCAAAGTGCGCAACCTGTCGAACCTTCCGATGACGACGACGCGTGGACACATTCAGCTGCCACCCTTCCTCGATCTCGAGGTGAACGAAGTTGCGACAAAGGATTTCCCGAATTCCGCCGTCATCGCGCCCGGGGACAGTGCCGAAGTGAAATGGGTTGTTGTCGCCGTGGGACGCCCGACATCACCGGCTTCGATTTGTGTCAATGTCACCGCCGAAAACTATCCGGGTTCGCAGTGCTGTACGCCTCTCGATATTGAAACGGTGAATGCGATTCCCACGTTGGCCTGTGCGCTTGACGGTCCCGACACGATTCGCTACAACGCCGGGAGCTATATCCCGAATCCCTTCACCCTTCAGTTGCATGTCGACAACACGGGGACGAACCCGGCACTCAGCGTGTACGGTGCACTGCTGCAGGGCGAAGATTTTTCGATCGAAGCGCCGGACCAGGCATTGAAGCTGCTCACGGATTCGCTCGCCGCGGGTGCAGGGATTGACGCAAGCTTCCGCATCCGGGTCCTTGACCGCACGGTGAGTCGCAGCGATACGCTGCGTGTTACCGTGTACGCGGCGAATGGCGGCGCGGTGGTGTGTGAAAAGATCATCTACATCGAAGCCGTTCGCGGACCGGTGCTTGAACTCAACTGTGACGGTCCCGACTCGCTTGTGTTCAATGACGCTCTCAATGCTTATGAACCGTCGCCCTTCACGGTACAGCTCGAGGCAAGGAATGTTGGCACTGCTCCGGCGGATTCCGTCGTCGCCGAGATTCTTCCGCCGCCTGATTTCACCCTCGCGGCAGGTGAGCAGGCAGCGAAGCTTCTTATTCCGTCGACGCTCCCCGTCAATGGAAGCGGTGTGGCCATGTGGCAGCTCAAAGCGGTGCCGCGCACGGTTGGTCGCTATGACACGATCCTGGTGCAGGTGAAATCGAAGGGCAAGAGCCTGCAGCAGACCGAACCCTGTCCCGTCATCATCTTTGTCCCTGCCGCACGCGAAGCTGCACTGCAGCTCAGCTGTGAAGTCATCCAGCAGCCCGATGCGGGCAATGGTGACACAGTGCTCGTGGCAGCGGGACTGACCAACGGCGGCAGCGCCACGGCGTACGACGTAGCCGTACAGGTGCAGCTGCCTGGTGCGCTCGGACTCGCACCGCCGTCGCAACCTCTGACTTTGACGGCCGATTCCATTCGTCCAGGAGAAGCCATCCGCTATTTCATCTGGAAACTTGTTGCGGAACGCGGTATCACCGGCGACAGCGTCGATGTTTGCTTCAATGTTACCGCGCGCTTCCATTCCCCGCTCAATTGCTGCACGAAAGTATGGATTCCGCCTGCAGAGCAGAGCGGTTTTAACGCGGACTGCACCATCGCGCCCGACACGGTGTTCGTTGAGCAGTCCACTGGCGAGTACAATCAGTCCGTCCTCACCGCCACGGTACACAACACATCCGCCGTGGTGGTCGATTCGGTGCGCTGCAGCATTATTCTGCCGAACGGCGTGCTGCTGGCGACCGGGGAGACGCAGGTGAAGGTTGTCCGCAACCTGCAGCCGGGTTCGAGCAAACAGGTAACGTGGACGCTCAGCACGGTGCGGGATACGGCGACGGTGTACAAGAGCAAACGTATCCGCGTCGAGTTTGTCGGGGCAGGCAGTTTGAAGGAATGCGCTTCGGATCTGATCGTCGCGCCGCCTCCTGTTCTTCCCTCCGATTTCGTACTGGGCTGCACGACGATTGACACGATTACGTACCAGCCATCGGCCAATGCCTACGATCCGCAGCCATTCCTGATCAAGGCGGAGATCACGAATACGGGTTCGCGTACCCTTACCAACGTACGCGGGACACTGAATCCTGCCTCGGAGATCGCACTCGAAGCTGGGGAGACGTTGACCAAGGCACTCGGGGTGGACCTGAATCCCAGTCAGAGCGCGACGATTTCGTGGAACTGCCGCGGGATACCGCAGACGGGAACCACCCTGGCGCAGAGTACGATTCGCGTCGAGAGTGATGAGAATCTCGTACGAAACTGTGGCGTGGAAACCGTGCTCTTCCATCCGGCCAGCAATGACTCCGTCGATATCGCCGTCAGCTGTACCGGCCCCGACACCCTGTTCTTTAATGGTAATGGATGGGATCCGAATCCCTTCTCCTACACCGTGCGCATTACCAATACCGGCAATGTGCCGCTCACGGATGTCAGCGCTGCGCTGTCGATGGGCGTGAACTTCCTACTTGAAAGCGGTGAGTCCTCATTGAAGTCTCTCGGACAGCCTCTTGCCCCAGGCAATACAGCCAGCATCAGCTGGGGTGTACGCGCGCTTTCCTCCACACCGTCCCCTGGTGCCACCTTTGACGTCGATGTGACCTCCCGGGAATTCCCCGGCGTGAGCTGTAAGTCCATCGTGTTCGTCGAGCCCGAAGTTTACTTGATCTCCCTGCGTATCCCTGAAGACAATGTCGGAGTCATGGGAGAATCCATCATGGTCCCGGTATACTGGAGCAATCCGGCTGACGTCTCACTTACGGAATTGACCATCGCAATAGCAGCGGACGAAGCTTTTGTTGAAATACCATCCGTCAGTTTCGATGGCAGCGTGCTCGACAGCTGGCCTGAGCCCAGTGTCGACTACCCGGAGGATGGGACGGTGAGGATTAGCGCCTCCAGTCAGAACGCAGTGGATGAAGATGGTGTGCTGATGTACCTCGAATGCCGTCTGCATGCGCAGGATGGCGTGGAAGGAAGTTTTGGTGTATTCCAGAAGCCGCTTGAATTCAGGCATCACCTGTTCCAGATGCAGCCGGGCGTGGCCGTTCTCACGGAGGATGGATGGATTACCATCGCCGGTGACTGCATCGAGCCGTTGAACGTGAAAAACATGTTGCAGGTCAGTAACAGGCCGAACCCGTTCAATCCGGTCACCACGATGACGTATCACATTCCCGCGGAACTCGATGGCCGGTACGGAACGTTGGAGGTGCGGGATATGCATGGCCGTCTCGTCGCGCGTCCCCTCGACGGCACAATGGAAACCGGCACGCATGCCCTCATTTTCGATGGAAGTGATCTGCCCAGTGGCATGTACCTTTACCAGCTGCGTGTCGGAAGCCGCGCGGTGACGAAGAAAATGCTTCTGGCCAAGTAATGCGCCGTCTTCGCAACCTTCCTGCCGCCGCCGCATAAACGACCGCCGTAAAAACCCATTCCTCACTACTTGCAATGCGGAGACGGCGACTGGCGGTCAGCGGCGGAGGAAGGTGAAAGGAAGTACCATGCATATCGTCAATCCGGCAATCAACACATATATGACGGAACTGCTTCCCGAGCGGCACAGCGTGCTGCAGCGCATGGAAGAACGCGCGCGGGACAATGGCTTTCCGATTATTGGTCCGCTCGTCGGTACCTGGCTCTCGCAGCTCGCACAGCTCACGGGCGCGCGCCGCATCATGGAACTGGGTTCCGGGTTCGGCTACTCCGCCCTGTGGTTTTCGACGGTGCTCGGCGAAGATGCGGAGATTATTTGCACAGACGGTGACGCGGAGAACTGTGCGTACGCGGAATCCGCTTTTGAAGAGTTCGGTGTGCGTCCCCACATCACCTTCCACACAGGGGACGCCCTGTCGATTTTCTCCGGCATCGAAGGAGATTTCGACATGATATTCTGCGACATCGACAAGCACGAGTACCCGGATGCCTGGCGCGCGGCGTTCCCGCGTCTGCGCGAGGGCGGCGTCCTGGTCTTCGACAATGCGCTCTGGTCGGGACGTATGCTGGAGGACGATGACAGCCCCTCCACCAGAGGAGTGGCGGAACTTAACCGCCTTGCCTTTGCCGACCCTTCCTGTCATGCGAGCCATGTCCCCATCAGGGATGGACTGCTCGTGTGCACCGCACGCCGAGTGTAGCATGCCGCGACTTACCGTAGAGGGGAAATCGATTGATTACCAGGTGGAAAAAACCAGGCGCAACCGCTATGTGCGCCTGACGGTATCCGCACGCCACGGTGTTCGGATTTCCGCCCCGATCGGCACACCCGACAGGGAGCTGCATGCCATGGTGCGGGAGAAGGGCGGCTGGATACTCGATCGGCTTGAACAATTTCGCCGGGAGGAAGCGGCACAGCCAAAATGGCGCTACCATGACGGTGCGCAGATTCTGCTTCGCGGGAAATGGACGCCACTTGAGATCAGGGGATGGGATCGCAGATCAGGGAAAATCCGCCTCACGAAACAGGCACTGCGCGTGGATCTTCCGCATGAGATGTGCTCGGATGCGGTGGTGGTACAGGATCTGTTTGAACGCTGGCTGCGCAAATGGGCGCAGCAGGATATTCCTCTTCGGGCAGAGGCCCTCGCGCGGCAGATGAAGTTGCGCTACAGTCACGTAGGCATACGCGACCAGCGCAGCAAATGGGGGAGCTGTTCCTCCACCGGGAGGCTGAGTTTGAACATGCGGCTCATGCTGACGCCGGTGGAGGTCTGCGACTACGTCATCATCCATGAACTTGCGCATCTGAAAGAGCTCAACCACTCGCGGCGTTTCTGGAGCATTGTCGAACGATACTGTCCGGATCATGACGTGCACAGGAAGTGGCTGCGTGAACATGGCTGGCTCCTCGACTTCAACACGGAAGATGCGTAAAAACGCGAATTTTCGTACATTTCAAACTTGAATGAATCATTTTCCCGTACTCGGCATCACACCTCATGAGTAACGAAGAAGAAGCCCGGATAATTGAGAAGGCAAAAGCCGGAGACAAGCGCGCCATCAAGGAACTGGTGGATACGTATGCGCCTGTGATCTTTCGCTTTTCGTACAATATCTGCCGGAATCAGGACCGGGCGGAACATGCCACGCAGGAAACCTTCCTGAGCATACTGAAGAAGCTGAACCAGTTTGACAATCGCTCGAAGTTTTCCACCTGGCTTTACACCATCGTCTCGAATCACTGTCTGATGCTCGCCCGCAGCGAGAAAACGCGGCGGCACATGAGCCTCGACGATGATGACAACACCATACCGGAGATTGCTGTCGACCACTGGGAGCATGATCCGGAAGCGAGCGTTGAGCGTGCGGATCTCAAGTCGCATCTCGACGAAGCGATCGACAAGCTTGCACCTGAGTACAAGGTGATTTTCGTTCTTCGCGACATCGAAGGATTATCTACCGAGGAAGTCAGTAATATCACGAACCTGAGTATCCCGGCAGTCAAATCGCGGCTGCACCGGGCCCGCGCCTTTCTGCGGAGCGAACTGACACCCATTTTCAAAGAGCAAGAGCATGAGTGAACCTGTACATCAGCATTTTGAGTCCTGCGAGGAAGTCCTCGACTACATCTGCGCACATTTCGGAGATCAGGACGATTCGGAACGCTGTCGCGCGCTGGAACGTCATCTCGAGAAATGTCCCGACTGCAAGTCGTACTGTGATTCCATAGACAAGATGATCGGACTGTATCGCGCATCTTCTCCCTGTTTCTCCGACGACGCGCGGCGCATGCTGCTCGAATCGCTCGGCATTGAAGAGCGTGATTGATCACTGTCCCGTGGTGGGCTGCGACGACTGAATCTTCCCGGACATCCCTGCATCTTACGTGAGTATTCCGATTTCGGGAGAACGGCATGCTCCGATCCCGACGACTGCATCGCGCAGTCGTTTTCCAGCAACGACAGGCAACAGCAAACAGAAAGACACACCCATGATGATACTCACAGCTCTTGGTGGTGCCGTGCTCGGTGGCGGCGCGGGTTACCTGATCAGCAAAAACCTCAGCCGTGTAACCGGCGGGTGTCCGATCATGTGCAATCCGAAAGTCGCCGTCCCGTATTTCGCGTTCATGGGCGTGCTGCTCGCCGTTGAGGCGCTGGGCTGAGTCGGAAAAAACAGCACTCACAGACGAACGGATTTGATACCATGGCACAGACGCAACGAGTAGTCGTATTTTCCACCCCCACCTGTCCCCACTGCGTGAACGTCAAGCGTTATCTCAAGCAGCAGGGCATTCGTTTCAAGGATGTGGATGTGAGCAGGGACAGTCGCGCGGCGGCCGATATGGTGCGCAAGACGGGCCAGCAGGGCGTTCCGCAGTTGTGGATTAACAACCGTCCCATCGTTGGCTTCGATAAAACAAAAATTGATAATTTGCTGAACCTCAAATAAAACACGTAACGGAGAACGCATGAACATTCAACCGATTGATGATCGTCTGCTCATCGAGCGCATCGAGCAGGAAGAGCAGAAAGTCGGGAGCATTATCATCCCTGACACCGCGAAAGAAAAACCGCAGCTGGGCAAGGTCGTGGCCATCGGCACTGACGAAGATCTGCAGGAGATTTTCAAGGAAGGCGACAGCATCCTTTTTGCCAAGTTCGCCGGCGATGAGATCAGCTATGACGGGACAGATTACCTGATTCTCTCCCGCGCCGACGTGCTCGCCATCCTTCGCTGACACGCTCACGATATTTTACTGACCGGCCCCGCCATCCAGGGGACCAGTCATGAAATGCCAGGGGCGGCTCCTTTTTGGAGTCGCCCTTGCCGTTTGTATTGCACTGCAGTATGTTCTTCGCATGCATGTAGACGAAGCATTTGACAGGATATTTCTCTTCGCCGCTCTCGATAAGGGTGAGCGTGCGCTTGCCAGGGAATGCGTGACACTGCGCAGCCTGGAGAAAGGTGATGTGCTGTACCGGGAAGGTGACGACGCCCTCGCGTTCTATGCTGTGCTCGAAGGGCAGTGCAAGGTGTATCGCATTACTCCGGCGGGGGACGAGTTTATCGTGCACATACAGCAGGAGGGGGATCTCATCGCTGAAGCCGCGATGTTCGATGTCAAGACGTATCCCGCCTCCTGTGTGGCCATGACGGAGTGTACGCTGCTGCGTGTGGACAGTCGGCGCTTCATCGCGCTGCTGCTTGACCAGCCCACGCTGTCGATTCGCATCCTTCATGCATACTCACGGCGACTGCGCGGTTTTGTCACCGCGATGGAAGACCTCGCCCTGCGCGATGTCAAGGCGCGACTGGCCCGTTATCTTCTGCGTCACGCGGAAGACAGCGCAGGCATCGCCTTCTGTCCCATACCCTTCACCAAAAAAGAACTGGCCACCCTGATCGGCACCATCCCCGAAACGCTCTCACGCACCCTGAAAGAATTCAAATCCGGTGATCTGATCGAGGAACGCCGGAACGGGTTCTTCCTGAAGGATATCTCCGCCCTCCGCGCCTGCACCGGTGACTGAAATTCACTACAACGCAACCAAATATGCAGGTTCTGCATATTTTTGAGCCGCCGTTTATGCAGTTTCTGCATATTCGTGGCCGGAATTTTATGCAGTTTCTGCATAATTCTGACCTGAGTTGACTTTAATCAAGGCTCCAGCGCCCTGCGCGCGCCATATTGCAGCAGACATCATTGCTGATCAGGAGTGTATCATGACAAGAGACATCATAGAAATCAACGAAGCACTGTGCGACGGTTGCGGCGATTGTGTGGTCGGCTGCTCGGAAGGTGCGATACAGATTATTGACGGCAAGGCCCGCCTGGTGCGTGAAGAGTTCTGCGACGGTTTCGGCGACTGCATCGGCGTCTGCCATACCGGTGCGCTGAAAGTCATAAAACGCGAAGCCCCTGAATTCGATGACGCAGCCACCCGGCGTCATCTTCTCGAAACGCAGGGCATGGAAGCCGTGCGCCGTTACGAAATGGCGCAGGCTAGACATGAAGGAATCCATGCTGCGCAAGAGCAGGGCGGACATGGAGGTGGCTGTCCGGGAAGTGCCCAGCGCGAGCTGCACCGGGAGGTGCATATTCCCGTGATGCAGCATTCGGCGGAGAACGCGGGGCAGGTTGCAAGTACCGGACACCCCGGGGCGGTGAGTGCAGGATGTCCGGGATCCGCTGCACGTGAGCTCAGGCGCACGGCAGGTCCCACGACGAATCCCACGGCATCGCCGACGCTCATTCCGAGCGAGCTCGGACAGTGGCCCGTGCAGCTGCATCTTGTGCAGCCCGGTGCCTCGTTCTTCCGCAATAAGGAAATGCTGGTCATGAGCACCTGCGGTCCCATCGCGTCCGCCGAAGTGCATCAGCGCTACCTGCGCAATCGCAGTGTCGTCGTTGCCTGTCCCAAACTCGACAACACGGCCCTCTACGCAGACAAGCTGGCCGCCATTTTCCAGGAGAGCAGCATTCCGCGGGTCATCGTGGTTATCATGGAAGTGCCCTGCTGTCGTGGGTTGTCCATGATCGTTGAGCAGGCGCTCGCCATGAGTGGACGACAGGATCTCGTGGTTGAGGAGCACACGCTCACGCTCGATGGAGATATCAAATCCGTGCGCGAGCTCGCCGCATATTAATTTGTCACACGAAGACGGCGCATGAACGAAAGAAATCCGAAAAATAATCCTCGCCATTTTTGAGGTAATAATTCAATGAAACGGGGTGCCGAAGGCATCCCGTTTCGCGTATTCTAAACACACACAAAACAGTTGCTTACCTTCACGGCAACCGGAGATCAGGACGAGCGAGAAGGGGAGGCGAAAATCTGTTGAATCCCTGAAAACAGGCGATTTTCGGCCATTCTTCCTTTGTTCAACGGAACTATTCCCTTTCCCAAATCCGTTGAAAATTGTAGAAAATCGCTGAAATCTTCCCGTGTGTACTTGACTGGAATTCGGACAAGCCGTAGCTTGTTTCGATTACCTTAATCAAACGTATTCACGGTTTCAACATCAGTCTTGGCCCGCAATGAGTTCTCGTGACGACGTCTTTCCCTGTTCCAGTCGAATTTTATTTGGACTGCGTAAAAATTACACGCTTTTTCTCGCTGTATTCAGCGCGATGATTTTCCTCCACGGTTGCTATGCCTTCGTGGATGATGAGACTCCCCCGGAGTGGGAAGACGAATCGTCCTCCGCACAGGATGTCTCCGCGATCGCGCAGTCGGGTGGTCCGGGCGCCAGCGTGTTCAATGCGAAGTGTGCTGTCTGTCATCAGATGAACGGAAAGGGCATCCCGGGAGTGTATCCGCCGTTGAGCGGATCTCAGATCGCGACCGGCGACCCTCGGTTACCTGTGCGGATTGTACTGCACGGTTTTCACGGCCCCATTGAGCGTGAAGGCAAGAAGTACAACGGCGTCATGCAGCCCTGGCAGAACGATCTCAGTGATCAGGAAATCGCGGATGTGCTGACATTCGTGCGCTCGAATTTCGGCAACAGCGCCCCTGAGATCACCCCTGAAGTCGTGAAAGAGCAGCGCGAGGCGACGAAATCGAAATCCGGCGCCTGGTCAGAAGAAGAACTCAAATCCTCCCTGTGACACACGAGCACCGAATGCAATCGAGGTTAAACGTCCATGCTTGATTGGCTTCCTGAAAATGTCTCCATCTTTGGAGAAGGTGTCGACCACCTGTTCTCCATCATTTACTATATCTCAATTGCGATATTTTTGATCGTCAATGTGATATACATCACCTTCATCATTCGCTATCGCCGCAAGCGCAAGGGTGAGAAAGCGCACTATTACCACGGCAACAACCTCCTGGAGTTTTCCTGGACGGCATTGCCGTTTGTGCTGTTTCTTTTTCTCGCGTTTTACAGCGACGGGATATGGGAGGACATCAAGTATTCGAGCAAAACGCCGAATGCGGATGTCGTCGTTGAAGTGATGGGACAGACGTACATGTGGCACTTCCGCTATCCCGGGTCTGACGGACTCTTCGGACGGCGTGACCAGAAATTCATCAGCAGCACCAATCCTTTCGGCATTGATCCTGATGACCCGAACGGGAAAGACGATTACACGACGATCAACAGCATGATGATCCCGGTCAACAAGACCGTGCTCGTCCGCCTTTCGTCGATGGATGTGATTCACAGCTTCTTTCTCCCGAACATGCGCGTCAAGCAGGATGCGGTGCCCGGGCAGTGGGTGGATGTCTGGTTCAACAGCCGCAAGACAGGGGAATATGAGATTGCCTGTGCCGAGCTGTGCGGGAGTGGTCACTACCTGATGCGTGCGACTCTCGACGTCACGTCGCAGGAAGAATACGACACATGGATTGACGAACAGTACACTAACGTGCTCGCGTCGCTTGACACGGCACCTGCAGAGACCAACGAGTAACGGTACAAAGCGATATGGAAGCAGCTATCAGTTCGGAACAGCACGGACACGCCGCCTCACACGGGCATCACGAGTCCTTCATCCGGCATTACATATTCTCTACCGATCACAAGATGATCGCCAAGCAGTTCATGGTGACGGCCATCATTTTTCTTTTCATCGGCGGCGCCTTCGCACTCTTCATTCGCTGGCAGCTTGCCTACCCCGGCCAGCCCATTCCCGTGATCGGCCAGTTTCTGCCATCGACCTGGGTCAATGATGCCGGGGCGGTGACGGCGGAATGGTACACGCAGCTGCTGACGATGCACGGCTCGATCATGATTTTCGCCGTTGTCATCCCGCTGCTCGTGGGAACTTTCGGCAACTTCGCCATCCCGTTGATGATCGGTGCCGATGACATGGCGTTTCCTTTCCTCAACATGGTGTCGTTCTGGCTCTTCCCGCTCGCGGGCATGCTCATGATGGCCGGGTTCCTTGTGGAAGGAGGGTCGGCCGCAGCAGGCTGGACGTCCTATCCACCCCTGAGTGCCGTCGCATCCACCGGACAGACGCTCTGGATCGTCGCACTGTTCTTCATCGGCTTTTCCTCAATCCTCGGTGCCGTCAATTACATCACGACAGTGCTCAATATGCGGGCACCGGGAATGAAGCTCTTCGACATGCCCATGACCGTCTGGGCCGTGTTTATTACCGCCATCATTATCATCATCGGTACCCCGGTACTTGCGTCTGCGCTGTCCATGCTGTTCATGGATAACTTCCTGAACACCAGCTTTTTCCTTCCGGAGAATCTCATCGTTCCGGCGCGCGACATGACGCGTACCGCGGGTGGTGGACAGCCGCTGCTGTGGCAGCATCTGTTCTGGTTCTATTCCCATCCCGCGGTCTATATCATGATTCTGCCGGGCATGGGCGTGGTGTCTGATGTGCTGTCCACGTTCTCACGCAAGCCCCTCTACGGGTACAAGGCCATGGTGTTTGCGATTGTCGCCATTGCCTTCCTCGGCATCATCGTCTGGGGACATCACATGTTCCAGTCGGGTATGAATCCGCTGCTCGGTACGACATTCATGGTGAGCACCATGGTTATCGCGGTACCCTCCGCCATTAAAACCTTCAACTGGCTCGGAACAATGTGGCGCGGGAAGATGGAATTCACGGCGCCCATGCTTAATGCGGTTGCCTTCGTCTCGATGTTCGTCATCGGCGGACTCAGCGGGATTTTCATGGCGTCGACACCGGTGGATGTTTTCATTCACGACACCTATTTCATTGTCGGACATATTCATTACGTCTTGTTCGGCGGCAGTCTCTTCGCGATTTTCGCCGGACTGCATTACTGGTTCCCGAAAATGTCGGGGCGCATGTATAATGAGCGCCTGGCAAAATGGCATTTCTGGATTACCTTCGTCAGCTTCAACGGTACGTTTTTCCCCATGCATATCCTGGGTATCGGCGGCATGATGCGCCGTATCTACGATCCCACCATCTACGATTTCCTCAAGCCGTTCCAGCCGATGAATGAATTCATCACCATCAATGCGATGATACTCGGCTTCGCCCAGTTGCTGCTTGTCATCAATTTCGGGTACAGCTGGTTCCGCGGTCAGAAGGCCAAGCGTAATCCCTGGCGAGCGAACACGCTCGAGTGGCAGGCGCCGTCGCCTCCTCCGCATGGCAACTTTGATCGTCCACTGCAGGTGTATCGCGGACCCTATGAGTACAGCAGTCCCGAAGCCGTGCAGGACTATCTCCCGCAGACGACGTCGCCCGAGGAACTCGCCGAACAGCACCGTCACCATCAGAAACGTCTCGAACAGCAGCAGGAAGCAACGGTAACGCAGGACTGATATCATGAAGAAAGGAAGCTACAAACATACGACCTCATCACGCCGCTGGCTGCATCGCCTTGCCATCGTCCTGGCCGTGGGTACGGTTCTCCTGATCACGAAGGGGGGACTGGTGCACAGTGCCGGGGCAGGTCTATCTGTGCCTGACTGGCCCACGACGTACGGGGAAAACATGTTCACCTTCCCGGTGAGCAAATGGACCGGAGGCATCGTCTATGAACACGGACACCGCCTGATCGCAACTGTCATCGGCATGCTCATGATCGCCGTGACGATCTGGGTCTGGCTGCGCGACGACAGGCGCTGGCTCCGCTGGCTGACTGCCGGTGCCCTGCTCGCCGTGATCGTACAGGGCGTACTCGGTGGTATGACCGTCCTGATGCGTCTCCCGACTGCAGTCTCCGTCAGCCATGCCATGCTCGCACAGTCGTTCATGCTCATGACCATGCTCATTGCCGCAGCGACATCGCCGCGCTGGATGAGCAGGGAAGCCCCCGCGCAGGTCCCGGTATCGTCATCCCTGCAGAAACTCCTGCTGTTCACCGTCATCTTTACCTTTGTGCAGATTCTGCTCGGTGCCATTACCCGGCACACATACAGCGGAATGGCAATCACGGACTTCCCGTTGAATAACGGCAGTATCATCCCCGACTTCACGACGTTCGGTGTGGCCATTCAGTTTGCGCATCGCGTCGGGGCGCTCATCGTCACGACACTGATCCTTGTGCAGGGTGTGCGTATACTTCGTCGACCCGACCTGCAGCTGCTGCGCAAGCCTGCGGCCCTGGCTATCGGCATGGTGCTCATCCAGTTCATGCTCGGTGCGACGGTGATATGGACGCGCGAAGCCATCGTACCGAACACGCTCCATGTCATGGGAGGAGCGCTTACGTTCACCTTTGTATTTCTCACGTATGCACGCAGCCGCAGGTATTACCGCTTCGCCAGTGATGCGGAGTCATCCGTCGCACTGCATCCGCAGGGGGCAGGCGCATGAGAGATCACAAGTCAACAGTTCTCCCGATGCACGGCAACGGGGCCCATGTAAACACCATGCAGGTCGATGCACTGTCACTGCGCGAGCAGTTCGCTGCGTATTACGAGCTGACCAAACCCGGTATCACCCTCATGGTTGTCGTCAGTACGGCGGCCGGATTCTACCTGGCGCTGCCGCGGAATTTCCTCACGCTTGAATATGCACTGCTCTTTGTGGTGACCGTGCTGGGTACCGCCCTGGTTTCCGCCGGCAGCTGCGTACTCAATCACGTGATGGAGCATGACGCTGATCGCGGAATGAAACGCACGATGTTTCGTCCCATTCCTTCGGGACGCGTCAGCTGGCTGAACGCCCTGCTGTTCGGCGTGGCACTCATCACCGCCGGACTGGCCATGCTGTTTGCCGCCCAGACCTTGACGGCGCTTCTGGCAGCACTGACTGTGTTCCTGTATCTCGCCGTGTACACCCCCATGAAGCGGCGCACGCAACTCTCCACCCTGGTTGGCGGCATCCCGGGCGCACTTCCGCCGCTTGGCGGTTATGCCATGGTGTCGGGCAGTATCGGTGGCGAAGGACTCGCGCTCTTCATGATCCTGTTTCTCTGGCAGATGCCACATTTTCTGTCGCTAGCATGGATGTACCGCAAGGATTACGAACGGGGCGGCTTCCCCATGCTTACCGTGCTCGACGGAAGCGGTGTGGTCGTTGCCCGGCACATCCTCACATATACACTGATGCTCCTGCTCTTCAGTCTGCTGCCGACAGTGTTCGGTGATACCGGTGTGCTGTATTTCATCGGCGCCCTGCTGCTGGGAGCGGGATTTTTCACGACCGGCATTCGCTTTTTCTACGAGCGCAGTAACAGTAACGCACGTACCGTGCTGCTGTCATCGTATTTCTATCTGCTCGCATTGTTCACCCTGATGTTCATAGACAAGGCCTGATCACATGTCCACCCTTGCTGCAAGTCACTCTCGTTTCGATACGGGCATCTACCACGGAAAGCTCGGCATGTGGGTATTCCTCGCATCCGAAATCATGTTCTTTACCGGTTTCTTCGGTGCCTTTATCGTACTGCGCAATATGAACATCGAGGTGTTCACCCAAAGTGCGCATCACCTCGACAAGGTTGTTGCAACGATCAATACCGCGGTGCTTATCACCTCGAGTCTGACCATGGCGCTTGCCCATCTCGCACTCGAGAAAGGGAATGAAGCGAAATTCCGCCTCTTCCTGACGCTGACCATCGTGTGCGCCTTCGGATTCCTGGGCATCAAGTCCTACGAGTATGCAACCAAGTTCAGTCACGATATCTATCCCTGGACGAATACGTTCTATGCCAGTTATTTCACGATGACCGGTTTCCATGCGCTGCACGTGATCGGGGGATTGATTCCGATGACATGGATGCTCGGGAAATCCCTCATCAAGGGATACCCGCAGGAAATGCATCATCGCGTCGAGACACTCGGGCTGTACTGGCACTTCGTTGACCTCGTGTGGATTTTCCTCTTCCCGACCCTTTACCTGATTTTCTAGCAGCGAGAAGGAGACAACCATGGCAGCTGGCGAAAGCTTCGAGACAATACAGAAGTCCTATTTCAAGGTGTTTCTGGCACTGCTTGTACTGACTGCGCTTACCGTCGCGGTTACCACAATACACTTCGGCGATGTGATGAACATCGTTGTCGGGGTGCTGATAGCCATTGCGAAAGCGGGGCTTGTCATCTGGGTGTTCATGCACCTGAAGTTCGATAACAGCCGACTGCGCTTTTTCGTGTATGTCCCAGCCTTCTTCTTCCTGACCTTCGTTCTTGCGTTAACCATTCTCGGACTCTGATCGACGTGTTGAAAGTCACCGACATAGCGTACACCTATCACACCCGTACCCGTGGCACGCGCGGAAAGCGCAGCGTGCAGGCGCTGCGTGGCGTATCGCTCGATGCACGTCCCGGTGATATCACGGCGCTGGTCGGACCGAACGGCAGCGGGAAGAGCACACTGTTTCGTCTCATCACGGGAACGCTGCGCCTGCAGGAAGGGAATGTGGAAATGAACGGGGAAGCGGTTGCCGTTTCCCGAATCGGCGTGGTCTTCCAGTCGCCCGCGCTCGATGAACAGTTATCGGTATTCGAGAACATGCGCTGTCACGGGATGCTCTATGGCATGCGCTTTGAACGTGGCGACCTGCCGGCGGACCTTCTGACGGTGCTCGAACTCGACGACAAACTCGATGTGCGCGTCGCGGAGCTCTCGGGCGGGTATCGCCGTCGCGTGGAACTCGCCAAGGCACTGCTTCCCGAGCCGTCGCTGCTGGTGCTCGATGAGCCATTTACCGGTCTCGACGTCGCCGTGCGTGAAAACTTCTTCCGCGTGCTTCAGGGCATTACCGCCCAGCGGGCACTGACGACACTGCTGATCACGCATGATCTGCAGCTCGCCGGACAGTGTGACCGTGTCGCCCTGCTCGAAGAGGGACGTCTCATCGCGGACGATACACCCGCCCGGCTGCTGGCTGGATTCGGGGCTTCCGTCGTGGAAATCACCTCGACCGATATTGAGGCGGCAGGGCGGTATATCCCACCCTCGGCGCAGACGCTGCGTCTGCATGACAATGCGCTGCTGGTCAGAAACATGCGCCTCGATGACGCGATGCAGTTGCTCGATGAAGCGGACGCGCGTATCAGTGATGTGCATATGCGCAGGCCAACGCTGGAAGACTATTTCATTGAACAGACCGGGCATGCGATTCATACGGCAGCGGAAGGGAGGGTGACGGCTTGACGACGCTTCTGCTTCCGACGTATGCACTCTGGATTCGTGATCTGCAGCATTTCGTGCGGCAGCGCAGCCGGGTGATCGGCGCGGTCGGACAACCGTTCGTGATCTGGATTTTCCTGGCGGCGGGATTTCGGAACAGCATGCATGCAGGCGGTGTGGAATATGGAAGCTGGCTGTTCCCGGGCGTCATTCTTCTGATCGCATTGTTCGCTGCAATCTTCTCCACGATATCCGTGATAGATGACAGGGACTCCGGTTTCCTGCAGGGGGTGATGACATCACCCGCACCGCGCGGTGCCATCGTGCTGAGCAAGATGCTCGCGGGCACCACGATCGCCGTGCTGCAGTCCGTAATCTTCATGATTCTTCTGCCGTTTTCCGGCATTTCGCTGAGCCTGAATGCGATTGTGCTCAGCCTGATCATTCTTGTCGTGGCAGGTATGATGTTGACAGCGCTGGGCTTCATCATCGCATGGCGCATGCAGTCGACGCAGGGTTTTCACGCAGTGATGAACCTGCTGCTGCTTCCGCTGTGGATGCTTTCCGGTGCGTTCTTTCCCCTTGCGAGTGCAAGCGGGTGGATGCGCATCGTCATGCAGCTCAACCCGCTGTATTACGTCACGACACTTTTCCAAGAGAGTTTTTTCCTCGGCAGCGACATTTCCGTGTCGTCGGCACCGGCGGTGGGATTGTCTATCGCTGTGACGGCCGCACTGCTGTTCCTGCTGACAATGATTTCATTTCGCATGGTGCAACAACGATGAAAGGCCACATACGTACATACGCGCTGCTTTCCCTGACGCTGCTGTTTCTTGCAGCCTGCCAGTCGGGCGCGCCGCAGCATGAAGTGCATGAGCTCCCTGAGATCAAGCACGTGCCTGCGTTCAAATTCACGAATTTCAATGGAGGCGAATTGACCGATGAGGATCTTGAGGGCAAGGTTTTCATCGCCTATTTCTTTTTCACCTCCTGCGGTGGACCGTGTCCGATCATGAATTCCACGGCCAATGTGCTGCAGGCGGAGTACGCCGACGCCGATGATTTCCGCATTGTCGGTTTCAGCGTCGATCCCGAGCGCGACGATCTCGAGCGCTTGACCAAGTATGCCGAACGCTATCACGCGACTCCGGGACGCTGGTACATGCTGCGGAATGACAAGGATGTTGTCGCCGATCTTGCCTCCAACGGTTTCATGATGGGGGATGCCTCCGTCCCTGCCATGCACAGCACGCGTTTCGCCCTCGTCGATGGCAAGGGCATGATACGCGGGTATTATGATGGAACGGATGAGACCAAGGTTGATGATTTGCGTGCCGCATTGAATTACCTGCTCGGGAGGGGTGCATGAGCATCACGGATCTCCCGTCGGTCAACGCGACGCTCAACGGTCTTTCGGCGGTCTTCCTCATGATCGGATTCATGTTTATCCGGCAGAAAAAAATTCCGCAGCACAGGGCGATGATGCTGTCCGCATTTATTACCTCCGCCGTGTTTCTGGTCAGTTACCTGACCTACCACTTCAGTGTGGAACTGGTGACGCGTTTCCAGGGCGAAGGTTTTGCCCGAACGCTGTATTTCTTCATCCTGATTTCGCATTCCGTGCTCGCTGTTGCGGTACCGCCGCTGGCCATCATTACGTTGTTCCGCGGACTCAAAATGAATGTGCAGCGCCACAGGCGCATCGCGCGCTGGACGCTGCCGATATGGATGTACACCTCGGTGACCGGGGTGCTCGTCTACCTGATGTTGTATCATTTCTACGCCTGAGTGTCATGAAACGAAAAGCTTTCTATATCGTCCTTCTTCTCGGCGTGTTTTTCATTCTTCCCGATGTACTGCACGCCTGTCCGAACTGTAAGGAGGCATACATGAGCGACGGCCAGTCGCCTGTCGCTTCGGGATTCAATACCAGTATTGTCTTTATGATGATTATGCCGTTCCTGGTTTTCGGCGGCTTTGTGCTCCGGCTCTGGCTGGCACAGCGCAAGCTTCGCGAAGCGGAAGGCACAACGCACTTTAACGGATAACAGTGACTATGTTTACTGCTAAAATTGATACACAACTCAAACGCATCATCGTCAGTCTCGTCATCCTCATCGGGGTGAGCGCAGTGGCGTTTTACTTCCTTCGCCATCCCAGCGTGATGGATGTCGGGTACAGGCCGCAGCAGCCGGTGCCCTTCGATCATCGTCTGCATGTCGGTGAACTGGGGATATCCTGCGTGTACTGCCACACCAGTGTGGAGACCTCTCCGCACAGTACCGTGCCGCCGACGCAGACCTGCATGAACTGCCATACATCGGTGAAACGCGACAGTCCGAAATTGGAACTGGTGCGTACGAGTTATGAAAACAACGTTGCGATTCCCTGGATCCGCGTGCATCGGCTGCCGGAGTACGCATTTTTCAATCACAGCAGGCATGTGAACAGCGGCATTGATTGTGCGTCCTGCCACGGAGAAGTGGAAAAAATGGGCGTCATTGTGCAGAAGAAATCGCTGACCATGGGATGGTGTCTCGACTGTCACCGTGATCCCGATGCCTATGTCATTCCCACACGTGAGCTCAGCGGACTCGATGTCGATCCTGCCATCCTGCAGCGTGCGCTGCCGAAGGGACCGACGGACTGTTCCGCATGTCATCACTGATCTCGACTACCGAACGATTCAATACGCAGAAGATTCACACCAACGATAGACAGCATGGCTGAAAAGCAGAATAACGGAAAGACGTACTGGAAGAGCTTTGGAGAGCTGGCGAAAGACCCGGCTGTCATGGAGCAGCTGTCCAACGAATTTCCTGCCGACTACGATGTCCCGAGCGGTAACATCAGCGCGATGACGCGGCGTACCTTCATGGGACTGCTCGCGGCTTCCACGGCGCTTGTCGCCACGGGATGCCGCAAGCCGGAACAGGAGATCGTACCGTACGTCAAAAAGCCGGAATACATTACACCGGGCATCGCAAACACCTTCACCACAGCGTTCACACGCCAGAACTTCGCGGCCGGTCTGCTGGTTACCGCGAGAGAGGGTCGTCCGATCAAGATCGAGGGCAACGACCTCTGCAGCATCAGCGGTGGGAAAAGCACCCATCTTGCGCAGGCGTCACTGCTGTCGCTTTATGACCCGGATCGCGTTCTGCGTCCCACCGTCCATGACAGCGACTCCACGCCGCTGAACGCTTACCGGCGCATTGCGGATGCATTGCACGAAGTTGCGGAACAGGGGCGAAGTATACGCATCATGGTCGATGAACATGCCTCACCATCGCTGCACGCGCTGTACAGCGATCTTGCACGCATGCTGCCGGATACCCGGGTTGTGACATGGCCTGCGTTGACATCGTACGGTGCTGCTGAGGCGAACCACCGGTTACTGGGAATCGACGCGGTGCTGGTCCCCGATCTGTCGAAAGCCAAGGTTGTGCTTGGAGTGGACTCCGATTTTCTCGGGACTGACAGTGAGTCGCTCTACCATATTCGGAAGTTCTCGCAGTCCCGCAAGCCGGAGCGCATTCTCCCGGAGATGAGCCGCTACTATGCTGTCGAATCGGCTATGACAGTTTCCGGTTCGAACGCCGATCAGCATATCCGCATTCATCCCGCGGAGATCAATGAGTTTCTCCGCGCCCTGCTCCATGAAATGGTGGTGGTGCGAGGAAAGGGCGGGCTTGACGCGGCCGCAGTGTCTGCATTGTCGGATGCCGGCAACCCGCAGTTCAAGGAAATCGGTGCGATTGCCGATGATCTTCTCGGCGGTGCCGGGGTGGTCATGATCGGACGTCATCTTCCTGCAGAGACACATGCGCTGGGCGTCATGTGCAATCAGGTCATCGGTGCCATCGGTGAGGATCGGATCATCGACCCGCGCCATGCGCTGCCATACAGCAATGACAAGTCCGCCGGCATCGACCAGCTGCGTCGCGAACTTGAAGGCGGCAAGGTCGGTGCGCTGATCTTCGGGGATGTCAATCCGGCCTACAGCATGCCGGGCGACCTGTTTCGCAAGCTCACCTCGCGGGTGATGCATCGTTTCTCGCTATCCCTGTATGCGGATGAGACGTCGAAGTACTGCTCGATTTTCATCCCCGTCAATCACTATCTCGAAGCCTGGGGCGACGTCGCCATGCTCGACGGTTCGCAGGCTGTCGCTCAGCCGCTGATCGCGCCGCTCAACGAGGCGCAGCCATCTCTTGCGGATGCACTGATGGGCATTGCCCGCGCGTATGACGAACAGAATTTCAGCGAGACCAAAACATTTTATGACTATGTGCGCAGTCGCTGGCAGGAGGAACTGTTCCCGGGCAGCGGTGCCGCGTCATTCACCGCGTTCTGGAACAATGCGCTGCGGAAAGGCACCGTCAATTTGAAGCCGGCCCCGGCAACAGCGTCGCTTCGACAGGATGAAACGGTGAAGATGCTCAAGTCTACCGCCAGCGCACCGGCGAAAGCGATGATGCTTGGCGTGCTCCCGAGCCACAGCCTCGACGATGGACGGTATGCGAACCTCGGATGGCTCATGGAACTCCCGGATCCCGTGACGAAAGTGACGTGGGACAACTGCGCTGTCATGAGTCGCGCGACCGCGGAAAAGCTCGGCGTCACGAATGAAGACGTCGTGGAACTGCGCACCGCTTCGGGCAGTGTGCGCCTTCCGGTGTTCCGACAGCCTGGCATGGCGGATGATCTCATCATTGCATCGACCGGATTCGGACGGAGTGAAGGTGGTCGCGTGCTGGCGGACAAAGGTGTCAATGTCTTTCCGCTGGCATCCTCAGCGACCCAGGTCCTGGGCTATATGCCGGTGCAGGTGAAGGCGACCGGAGACCAGTATCCCATCGCAACAACGCAGGATCATCATTCCCTGAGCGGTGACGAGTTTTTCGGCATCGACCGGAAGGATATTGTCAAGCAGGGGTCACTTGCTGAATTCGTGGCCAATCCCGCGGCGCTGTATGCGAATGATGTCCCTGTGTACGGTGCGGAAAACGCCACGGATCGTCCCATCAGTATCATGCCGGCACACGAATACAATGGCAAGCATCGCTGGGGTATGACCATTGACACGACAGCCTGCGTGGGCTGCAATGCCTGCGTTACCGCCTGTGTGGCCGAGAACAATATTCCGATGGTGGGGAAGGAAGAAGTGATGAACGGCCGCGAAATGTTCTGGCTTCGCATCGACCGCTACTACAGCGGGGACGAGGACAATCCGGACACGACGCTGCAGCCCATGCTCTGCCAGCATTGCGAGAAGGCGCCATGTGAGAACGTGTGTCCCGTCGCCGCGACGACACACAATGATGAAGGACTGAACCAGATGACGTACAATCGCTGTGTCGGCACCAGGTACTGTTCCAACAACTGTCCTTACAAGGTCCGCCGATTCAACTTCCTGAACTATCACGACGATGATCGCGATCCGCTCAGTCTCGTCTTCAATCCCGACGTGACGGTGCGTATGCGCGGTGTCATGGAGAAATGCACGTTCTGCGTGCAGCGCATCAACACAGCAAAGTATGCTGCGAAAAATGAGGGGCGCGACCTGCTGCGAGACGGTGAAGTTGTCACTGCCTGCCAGCAGTCCTGTCCCGCCGACGCCATTGTCTTCGGGAATATCAATGACCCGGAGAGTGCCGTTTCCCGCAGCCGCGAGACCGAACGTGGCTACCATGTGCTGCAATCCCTGAACATCATTCCTTCCATCACGTACAAGGCCAAAATCCGCAATACGAACGGAGGAGCTGCATGAAGACTGTGACTGACAAGCATCGTCAGGACAGCTGGGATATGGAGAGTGGCGGTACACTCGCCGTGAATCCCGATGAAATCCGCGAACCGCTGTTTGAAGGCAAGCCGAAACCGCATGACGTCACGGAGACGATTTCCAATGTGGTCGAGGGCAAACCGACAAAACTCTGGTATGCGACACTGACGCTGACGAGCATGCTGGCCGGATGGGGCATTATCACCATACTCTATACCGTCTATACCGGTATCGGCGTCTGGGGAAACAACCAGCCGGTTGCATGGGCCTGGGCCATTACGAACTTCGTGTTCTGGATCGGTATCGGACATGCGGGCACACTGATCTCCGCGATTCTTTTCCTGTTCAGGCAGCGATGGCGCACCGCGATTAACCGCGCCGCCGAAGCCATGACGATTTTTGCCGTCATCTGCGCCCTGATTTTCCCCGTTATCCATACCGGTCGTCCCTGGGTTGCCATCTACTGGCTGCTCCCTCTGCCGAACCAGATGGAGATGTGGGTGAATTTCCGCTCCCCGCTGCTGTGGGACGTCTTTGCGGTGTCGACCTATTTTGCGGTATCGGCCATGTTTTGGTATGTAGGACTGGTGCCGGATCTCGCGACCCTGCGAAACCGTGCGAAGAACGTATTCATCAAGTATATCTGGACCTTTCTCAGTCTCGGATGGACGGGTGCCAACAGGCACTGGCATCGCTATGAGAAGGCGTACCTGATCCTCGCCGGCATCTCCACACCGCTGGTTCTTTCGGTACACACCATCGTTTCTTTCGACTTTGCGGTTTCCATTCTGCCGGGCTGGCACTCTACGATCTTCCCGCCGTATTTCGTGGCCGGAGCGATTTTCTCCGGATTCGCCATGGTGCTCACCCTCATGATTCTAGCGCGCAAGCTGCTGAATCTCGAGCAGTTCATCACGATCAAGCATATCGAGAATATGAACAAGGTGCTCATGGCCACCGGGCTCATGGTCGGATATGCCTATGGCATCGAATTCTTTATCGCCTGGTACAGCGGCAGTCCCTATGAGCGTTTCGTGTTCATCAACCGTGCCTTCGGTGCATACGGCTGGGCATACTGGACGATGGTTACCTGTAATGTGCTCATCCCGCAGTTGTTCTGGTTCAAGAACATTCGCCGCAATCTCGCGATCACCTGGGTGATTTCCATTTTCGTCAACATCGGTATGTGGTTTGAGCGCTTCGTGATCATCGCGAGCTCACTGCATCGTGACTTCCTTCCCTCGAGCTGGGGATATTTCTCTCCCACGTGGGTCGATATCTCGATTTTCGCGGGAACGATAGGACTGTTTCTCACGCTCTTCCTGCTGTTTGCCAAGAATATCCCGGTCCTGGCCATGTCGGAAGTCAAGGGCATTTTGCCCGGTTCACAACCATCACATTCGCATCATTGAGAGGAGAGTGACGCATGAAAAAGACAGCCGGTATGACCGGACTCTTTCACGACCCCGATACGGTGCTGAGCGCAGCGACGGAAATTCGACGCGCCGGATATCGGCAGTTTGATTTCCATACGCCGTATCCGCTGCACGGACTCGATGACGCAATGGGCGTGAAGCGCACGGTACTGCCGTGGATTGCCTTTGGTACCGGACTCCTCGGTACGCTGGCGGCGACGCTTCTGCAGTGGTGGACCGGAGCGGTGGACTATCCGCTGATCATCGGCGGGAAACCGTTTTTCGCTTTCGAACCCTCCATTCCCATCATGTTCGAATTGACGGTACTGTTCTGCGCCATCGGAACGGTGATCGGGATGTTTGCGCTGAACGGACTTCCCCGTTGGTATTCGAAGTGGCAGAACGATCCGCACTTCCTGCGTACGACGGATGATGCCTTCATGGTAACCGTCGACAGTGAGGATGCGATGTATGACGCAGGGAAGACACGAACCCTGCTTGAATCTCTCGGAGCTGAACAAGTACGCGAAGTCGAATATGAAGATTAAGAACATACACATTCCCTTACCCGTCATACTCCTCACCGGCATCGTTGCCGTGGTGCTGTTCGTCCTCTGGGCGGGCAACGGATTCCAGGCGCTGCGTTCCAAGGAGCCGCCGATCAAGGTGCGTTTCGACATGTACTATCAGAGTAAGTACATGGCGCAGGAACCGAGTACGTTTTTCGCCGACCGTACCGTCATGCGCGGTCACGTTCCGGGGACGCTGCCGCGTAATGGCACGGTGTACCCTTACACGACGCCCGAAGAGGCTGAAGCGGCACTGCATAATCCTCTCGCGGTTTCACCGGAGGTGCTCGCCCGCGGGAAAAATCGTTTCAATACGTTCTGCTCGCCCTGTCACTCCCCGAGTGGACAGGATACGACGGAGGTTGTACGGCGCGGGCTGCAGAAGCCACCAAACCTGGCGGGGAAAAACGCAAAGGGATATTCCGATGCCCACATTTTCCATGTCATCAGCGTTGGGCAGAATATCATGCCCGGCTATGCGGACAAGCTGAAAGAGGGGGACCGCTGGGCAATTGTCAACTACGTGCGTGAGCTGCAGAAGGCACCGCTGAAGTACCCGGAAACTGCACCGGCATCGGTTGACAGCACTGCCGCAGGTGGCGATTCGGGTGCGGCGCAAAATGCGAATGCAACGGATAACGCGAATGAGAATGTGGAGGCGGCACAATGAGTGTTCAGAACGTTTTGCTGGCGGACACCAGCTTTGTCAAACGCATGCAGATGATCGGTATTGGTACCGCTGTTCTCGGGATCGTGCTCAGCATCGCCGCCGCGATGACCGACATGCAGCGTTTCCTTTTCGACTATCTCCTGGCATTCGTGTTCTGGGGCGGAATCGCAGTTACTGCAGTCTTCTTCAGTATGCTGCAGTATCTCACGCGTTCAGGCTGGTCGACCGCGGTGCGCCGCATCCCGGAGATTCTCGGTGGCTTTACACCCCTCCTGATTATTCTCCTGCTCCCCATCGTCTTCGGCATCGGTGAGCTCTACCATCACTGGGTGCATCCCGAACCCGGGGACGCCATCATGCAGGGGAAAGCCGCATGGCTCAACGTGCCGTTTTTCACCGCTCGATTGTTTTTTTATGTGGCGAGCTGGATTGGGATCTACTTCTTTATCGTAGGAAATTCCTTCAAGCAGGATACACGGAACGACATCCAGCCTACACGCAGAAATTGGACGCTCAGTGCACCGATCACCATTTTTTACGCTGTCACGATCACCTTCGCCGCGTTCGATCTGCTCATGTCCCTTTACCCGCACTGGTTCAGCACGATTTTCGGGGTGTACTATTTTTCATCATCCCTCGTGGGTGCACTTGCGGTAATCACCATTGTCGCTGTTCTGCTCAAGAAGGCAGGTCTGATCAGCGACTGGCTGACTTCCGACCGCTTTCACGACCTGGGAAAGCTGCTGTTCGCATTCAACATCTTCTGGGCCTACATCGCATTCTCCCAGTACCTGCTTATCTGGTACGCCGATCTCCCGGAAGAAATCGTGTTCTTCACATACCGCCTCGGTCACGGATGGGAAGTTGTCTCCGGCATTCTGCTGGTATTTCATTTTATCTTCCCTTTCCTGCTCCTCCTCTCGGAAGCCACGAAGCGCAGTCTCAATGTCCTTCTTGGCGGCGCCATTCTTCTGCTCTGTGCGCACTTTATTGACATGTTCTGGCTGGTCATGCCCAATTACAGCCATACCTCTGTTCCCCTGAGCTGGATGGAATTCGCTCCGACGATCGCTCTCGGCGGGTTGTTCATTCTGACGGCTGCCGTGCAGTTCCGTCGCCGCAACGCAATCCCCATCAACGACCCCTTCCTCGCGGAAGCAAAGTCGTAACGCGGATTATGCGCAGATAAAAGAGCTACGCTGATTCTCGCTGATGTAACGCAGATTCTCGCGGAATGAAGTTTATTAAAATTTGACTCTGCGAATATCTGCGAAGAATCAGCGAGAATCAGCGTAGCTCTTCTATCCGCGCAATCGAATTTTCAATCACAACGTACAGGCTGATATGGCAACGGACAAGAGTGCCCGCAAGGGAATAATAGATCGATTTCTCGGTATGGTTGAGCGCGTCGGAAATGCGCTGCCGCATCCTGCGACACTTTTTGCGCTTCTAGCATTATCGGTGATTTTCTTTTCCTGGGTATTCAGTCAGTTCCACATTGCCGTGCAGCATCCCGGGACAGGGGAGACCATTCGTCCGGTAAACCTGCTTTCGATTGAAGGCCTGCACCGGATCCTGACCACGATGGTGACGAACTTCACCAGTTTCGCGCCACTGGGAACGGTGTTCGTCTCCATGCTCGGAATTGGCATTGCGGAGAGCAGCGGACTGATCGGTACCGCCCTGCGGCAGATGGTGCTGGCAGCGCCGCGGAAACTGCTCACCTTTGTGATCGTTCTCGCTGGCATCCTGTCCAACACGGCAAGTGAAGTGGGATACGTGCTGCTCATTCCGCTTGGCGGTGTGATCTTTCTGGCCGTGGGACGCCATCCCATCGCCGGCATGGCCGCAGCCTTTGCGGGGGTGTCGGGTGGGTACAGCGCCAACCTGCTGCTCGGAACCATTGACCCGCTGCTTGCCGGACTCTCGCAGGAGGCTGCGCGTATCATCGAGCCGGGATATGTGGTGAACGCAGCCGCCAACTACTATTTCCTTTTTGTATCCACGTTTTTCATTGCGACTGCAGGGACCTGGGTGACGGAGAAAATCGTCATCCCACGGCTCGGGGAGTACAAGGGAGATGCGGAGCGGGAGGAATTGCGTCCCCTGACATCAGAGGAGAAACGCGGACTGCGATTTGCCGGTATCACCGGACTCGTGAGCACGGCGATTATCCTGCTCGGACTCATCCCGGAAAATGGTTTCCTGCGCAATATGGAAACCCATGGCATTCTTGATTCTCCATTCCTCGATGGAGTGGTGGCGTTTATCTTCATGGGCGCTGTCGTGCTCGCCGTGGCATACGGTATCGGGGCACGCACGATCAAAAATGACAGCGATGTGATGAAGGGCATGGGAAAGGCGATTGAGACACTGGGAATCTATACCGTGCTGGTGTTTTTCGCCGCACAGTTCGTCGCCTATTTCAACTGGACCAATCTCGGTCTCATCACCGCGATCGAGGGTGCCGAGCTTCTGAAATCATCCGGACTCGGTGCCATTCCGCTCATGCTCGCCTTCGTCCTCGTGACGGCCGTTATCAATCTCGTGATGGGCAGCGCATCAGCGAAATGGGCTATCATGGCACCGGTCTTTATCCCGATGTTCATGCTGCTCGGATTTTCTCCCGAACTCGTGCAGGCAGGATATCGTGTCGGTGACAGTGTGACGAATATTATCTCGCCGATGATGTCTTACTTCGCACTCATCGTAGCATTCATGGAAAAATACGATCCGCGCGCAGGCATCGGTACGGTCATTGCAACCATGCTCCCGTATTCCGTGGTCTTCGCCCTGATATGGACAGTACTTCTTATCGTGTGGTTCACTCTTGGTCTCCCCGTCGGCCCCGGCGCCGAACTCTTCTACCAGCAATAAACAGGATTGCGCAGAGAATAGAAGAGAAACGCAGATTCTCGCAGATCAACCGCAGATTTTCGCAGGCTAAATTTTATGAAATTTATCTCAGCGAGAATCTGCGGTTAATCAGTGAAAATCTGCGTTTCTCTTCTATTCTCTGCGTATAATCCGCGTAATCCTATTCGATGATGACCATGGTGCGGGAGACACTGCTGCTGGCGGCTTCGAGGCTGCAGGTGTAGACACCCGCAGGGAGTCCGGCAGTCGACAGCGAAACGCTGTGCAGTCCGGCAGTGGCCGAAGGGACCTCGCGTTCGCGCACCAGTCGTCCCAGCATGTCATAGACGCGCAGTGCAACCGATGCGGTGGCGGGACGCGCCAGGCTGTAGCGGAACAGCGCACTTCCTCCGGCCGGGACGGGATTCGGATAATTCTGCTCGAGCGTCATGTTGTTGCTTACGGGAGCGGTTTCCCGCACCGAGGTCACCGGGTTGCAGGGCAGCTGCGCAAGCAGTGTTTCCATGTTCAGTTTGAACTGCTCGTTGTTGATACGGTAGGGACGCAGGCCGATGTACATCATGTGTCCGCTCAGTCCCTGTTCCGTCATCATCGGTTTACCCCAGACACCGATCCCGCGCTCGGTCGAGAAGGACTGTGTCTCGGTGAACAGCAGCTCGTTTTCCTCACGAGTGAGCGTAGCGTTGAAAAGGTGGAGCAGGTTCTGGGCACCATTGAAGTCCATGCTGAACAGGGAGGGGATCTTCGCCTGACAGTTCGCTGCGGTGCTATAGAAGGCTTCCCAGTTGATGCCGAGCAGATCTCGCATGTCCTCGGTGATGAATTCCTGTCCGATACGTGTGACGAGAATGACGTTGCCACCTGCCCGGAGGTAATTCATAATGGAGGTATTGAACCAGATATTCTCGTCGCCGTTGTATGCGTTACCAATCCAAACGACGGTACAGTATCGCTCGAGCACATGCGCCGGGACGTATCCGTCACCTACGGGCTGCGGGACGCTGGGGGGGTAGCCCACGGCCGGGTCCGGGAAGAGATCCCAGAACGTATAGGGCTGTCCACCGCTGAACACAGAATCAACGAACGCAGATTTGAGGTCGGCGGTGTATGCTTCCACGTCCCAGTCCACACCATTGACCACAAGGACGCCCCGGTCGAACGTTGGGCTGTCCATTTTCTCAATTACCTGTTTGTGTATCCAGCCGTCCGGGTCGAGCTGGAGGAAATCGACATCCCTCTCAAAGGTGAACGAATAGGATTGCATCGCCATATTGTTCGTCACTAACACGGTGCTGTCGCTACCGTCGGAAAAGCGCACGTATATGTCGATGGGCATGGTGAAAAGCTGGCGTTCGCTGAGATAAAGCTGCTCGATATTGACATCCACCGTGTAGCTGCCTCCCTGATTCGCGACATCCCAGGTGAAATCGTAGGTGGGATAGTATTCCCCGTAGATCCACTGCTGGAAAAACCAGTCGAGGTCCATCCCGGATTCGTCCTCGTAGTATTGCTGAAACTCAGCGGTCCTTACGCTGCGGTAATTGTCTCTCGCGAGTCCACCGAGATATTTTTTCGTAGCGGCAAAAAAGGCCTCGTCGCCGACCACATGGCGCAGCATATGAACGACCCATGACGCCTTATTGTATGTAAGGTTGCCGCTGAAGAGACGGGAGAACGGCTGCTGCTCCGGGTTGTCGACGAAAATGGTCCCGGGACCAAAATACATCTTCCCAGCCATGTTCCCCTTCAGTGCTTTCAGTCCGCCGCGTGCTTCATGGAACAGCGCCTCGCCGTAGGTCGCCCAGCCTTCATTGAGCCAGATATGCTCGAAGGTGGCGCAGGTGACCTTGTCGCCGAACCACTGATGCATCAGCTCGTGCACCACGACGTCGGTGGAATAGAAGCCCATGGACGAGACGGTCTGATGTTCCATCGCGCCGCCCCATTCGTATTCCGCCATGCCGTATTTCTCTTCCATGTACGGGTACGGAATGAAGAGATCAGAGAAAACCTGCAGTCCGTCAAGCATATCCTGCTCGAAACTCTTCATCGTGGTACCGGGCATACCGTACCACCAGCTGCCCACCGGCATGCTTTCTCCCTGGTAATCGAAGCTCAGGGCGCGGTAGTTGTATTCCGCCGCGGCGACGGAAACGAGATACGTCACGATGGGATAGCGGGTTTTCCAGTGCACGGTACGCGTACCATCACCGTTGCTCACATCCGAGAGCACGACGCCGTTGCTGACGGGATACATCGGTTCGTCCACGGTGAGGAGAATGTCGACGGAATCTGCCTTGTCGGCCGGATCGTCCTTGCACGGCCACCAGTTGCGCGCGTCATACGGCTCGGCCTGCGACGCAATGCTGAGGATGGATTTCCCGAGATCCACGTTCTGCACATTGGTCACCATCACCGCGCTGCCTCCGTAAGGATGCGAGTAATACATGGTCACCGCAGCCGCTTCGTCCATCTGCAGCTCGGAGGGAAGGGTGAGTGTGAGAACGTCGCCGGCATGAGAGATGGAAGCGGCATCGAGGCGGCTCCCGCCGACGAGCACGCTGTCGATATCGCCGAGGTTGCCGAAATTCAGCACGACCTCGCCGAGCGCATCAGCCAGGCTGCGGAATTCCATGCGCACATTGCCGGAAAACGAAAGCGTGGGATCGCTCGGGAAGGTGACGTCGAGCCGGTAATATGTGACGTCATAATCTTCCGATGCGGCCGGTACGAAACTGCTGCGCTTCGCGAGCAGGGCATGTCGACGCATTTCGACTTCATGTACCTGCTGCATCATTGCGGCAGGTGCGTCGCTATCATCGAAACGCTGCTGCGATGACGATGACGCCTCGACATGCTGCGCAGGCAGCAGCGCGGGGAGAAGGAAAATGAAAAGGAAAAGGGTAAGAAACGATTTCATGAATGCTCCGCGAAAATCGGGGAAAAGGCTATTTCCCATAATAGCGCCAATGCCGACAACAGACAATGGCATTCATACGCGCCCGCCTCATATAAAAAAAGTGCTGCAAGGGTTGTTTATTCTCCCTGCAGCTTCTATTTTTATTTATACCAAATCTAAGTAAGCTGAATTGCTGAAATGGAGTATCCATGAAGACCTTTTCTACCATTGCAACATTAAGTTTTTTCCTCGCCCTGGCTGCCGTTGCCACGGCACAGGAGAGCGGTACCACGGTCGGCGGCTACGGTGAACTGCACTACAACGAGCCTGAGGGGAGCGCCGGGGGACGACTCGACTTTCACCGTTTCGTGATCTATCTCGATCATCAGTTCAACGACTGGATCTCCTTTGCATCCGAGACGGAGCTCGAACATACCTTCGTCGCTGCTGAAGAGGACGCTCCCGGAGAGCTTGCCATCGAGCAGGCATATCTCGAACTGCGTCCCTGGGAACGCTACGGCTTCCGTGCCGGAATCATGCTGGCACCTGTGGGCATTATCAACCTGTATCACGAGCCGAACACCTTTCACGGCGTCGAACGGCCCAATTATCACCGCAACGTCATTCCCACGACCTGGCGGGAAGCGGGAATCGGCTTTTTCGGTGCTCCGGCGCATACCGTGAACTTCCAGGTGTATGTCGTGAGCAGTCTCAAGGCGACGGGTTTTTCCGCCGGCGGGGGATTGCGCGGAGGTCGACAGCAGGGCATTGAGTCGTCGACGCGCAATATGGCGGTGACGGGACGTGTCGAGTACATGCCGCTGCTGGGACTGTCGCTGGGCGGTTCCTTCTTTGCCGGCGGCGCGGATATGGGAAATGCCGCATTCGGTGACGCCGCAGTCACTCTGTTCGCGGGCGATGTGCGCTATGCCGTCGGAAACCTGCGCCTGCGCGGGGAAGCCGCATTCATCTCCATCGCGGATGCCGATATGATCAACGCGGCCACGGAATCGGCCATCGGCGATCAGATCAACGGGTGGTATGCAGAAGCTGCATATAATTTCCTGCCTCATATTGCGGACAGTGAACAGCAGCTCTTCGTCTTCGGTCGTTACGAAATGTACAATACGCAGGCGGAGACCACCGGATTTGAGGCGATGGACATCTATGACAGGAATGATGTGACTGTCGGACTCACCTGGCTGCCCTCGCCGGAAGTCGCGGTGAAGATGGATTATCAGTTGTTCGACGATGCGCGCGATCTTGACGCACGTGGACAATTCAACGCAGGGATTGGATATGCGTTTTTCTGATGTCCTTATCTGTTTGCTTCTCCTCACAGGGACTGCCATCGGGCAGTCCCGCGAGGATCTCACGGAATATGCAGTTTCTGCATATGGGGATGATGTACAGCTCGAACGCTCCGGGCAGGAGCTTTCGTCCCTTGAAACAGCAGCTCTGAGTAAATTCAATGGCGGACGTCATGCATGGACAAAAATCGCGGTCTGGCGTGTGCAGCAGAACGGCCAGACAGTGGGCGTTATGATGGTGGACAATGTGAAGGGGAAGGCGCGTCCCATTACCTATCTCGTTGCATTCGGCATGGACGGCAGCATACGCATGATGGAGATTCTTACCTACCGTGAATCCCATGGCGGCGAGGTGCAGTCACCGCTATTCCTCAAGCAGTTCGAGAAAAAATCGCATGACGATGCGCTCACCGTCGGAAAGGATATTCGCAATATCAGCGGGGCAACCATCAGTTCTCGTGCGCTCACCCGCGGTGCGCATGCCTGTGCTACGTACATGCACTATCTTCTAAAGGAGAAACGCCTGTGATGCAGCTTCCCCGGCTCGGTGACCTTCCGCGTTCCCTGCGTCTCCTGTTGTCCGCTTTCCTCTTGACTGCCGCGATCGGCTACACGCTCGGTGTCTTCTTCGTAGATCACAGTACCGGACTCCACACGGGAGGAATCGAGGAGCGCTATCTCGGGACGGAAGGAGCAGGACTCGATCCCATGACACTGCCTCCTGACCATGAGCTGCTATACGAAAAATCCCCCGCCGAACTCCTGACGCTGACGCATACGCACATCCTCAGCCTCAGCCTGCTTTTCCTCGCCGTCGGCGGCATATTCCTCCTTACCACCGGTCTCCCTGCCTGGCTGCACAAAACCCTCATCATTGAACCCTTCGTCAGTCTCGTGCTCACCTTCGGCGGGATGTGGCTTCTCCGCTATCACCACCCCTCATGGAGTATCCTCATCGCCCTCAGCGGCACACTCATGAGTCTGTGTTTCTATGCCATGGTGGGGATAGCACTGTGGCAATTACTGAGGAAGAAAGAGTAACGCAGATTTTCGCAAAGTACCAGCAGATTCTCGCTGACTAAGGAATTTATGGAGGCCCTCTGCGAAAATCTGCGTTAAATCTGTGATAATCTGCGTTCCTCTTCTTGCTATGCCTTAATAATTAATGTATATTTGGCAATAATCATTAGTTATTAAGGTCAATGCTCGACGAAACAGATCGGAAAATCATTGAAGCCGTACAGAAAAATGGTCGTGTACGGCGGAGTGATCTGGCGGAACTTGTGGATTTGTCGCTTCCTGCTGCGAGTGATCGGTTGCGGAAGCTGGAAGAGCGGGGGTTTATCACCGGGTATACGGCATTGCTGGATCCCGTCAAATTCGACAAGGATGTGACGGCGTTCGTGCAGGTGCATGTTGATACCTCGCGGCATTACGAGAATTTCCTGAAACATGTCGACGAGGATGTCGAGATTCTCGAGTGTCATGCGATCACCGGGGAAGGGACGCATCTATTGAAAATCCGCACGACCAATACCTCCACGCTCGAGCAGGTATTATCACGCATACAATCCTGGAAAGAAGTGCAGCGCACGCGTACGAGCGTGGTGCTCTCCACTCGCAAAGAGACGTTGAACTTATCCGTTATTGATTCATCAACACAACCATAAAGGAACAGGCAGCATGAGCGACACGCGCAAGGAAGCCATCGGCAGCGTTTTCGAAATGATCAAGGCACAGGGTGTGACCATGGTCGATTTCAAATTCATGGATTTTCCCGGACAGTGGCAGCATTTCTCCGTACCGGTGCATCAGCTGGAAGAGGACTCGTTCGAGGAAGGCTTCGGCTTCGATGGTTCCAGTCTCCGTGGTTTCAAGAGCATTCACGAGAGCGACATGGTCATCATTCCGGATCCCGCGACGGCAATGATCGATCCCTTCATCAAGGAGCCTACCGTCAGTCTCATCTGTGACATTTACGAGCCGCTGACGCATGAGAAGTACGAGCGTTGTCCACGGAATATCGCGCAGAAAGCCGAACAGTACCTGATTTCCACCGGTATTGCCGATGCAGCGTTCTTCGGTCCTGAAGCCGAATTCTTCATTTTCGACGATGTCCGCTTCAGCAGCGGGGAAAACCACTCGTTTTATGAAGTCGACTCGGTTGAAGGACGTTGGAATTCGGGGCGCGACGAAGGTCCCAACCTCGGTTACAAGCCGCGCTACAAGGAAGGCTATTTCCCCGTGCCGCCGACCGACCATTTCAACGACCTGCGCAACGAGATGGTGCGTGAGCTGATGAACTGTGGTCTGCACGTGGAGACGCAGCATCACGAGGTGGCGTCGGGTGGACAGTCCGAAATCGATCTGCGTTTCGCGCCGCTGGTCAAGGCATCCGACGAACTCCTGCTGTTCAAATACATCATCAAGAATGTGGCGTATCGCAATGGCCGTTCTGTCACCTTCATGCCCAAGCCCGTGTTCGCCGACAACGGATCCGGCATGCATGTGCACATGAGCCTGTGGAAGGAAGGAAAGCCGCTGTTTTACGGAGATCGCTATGCCGGACTCAGTGAAATGGCACTGTACTTTATCGGGGGACTGCTCAAGCATGCTCCCGCTCTGTGCGCCATCACCAATCCCACCACCAACAGCTACAAGCGCCTCGTCCCGGGCTTTGAAGCCCCGGTCAACCTGGCCTATTCACAGCGTAACCGCAGCGCCTCGGTGCGCATTCCGATGTACTCCTCCTCGCCCAAGAGCAAGCGGGTGGAATTCCGTACCCCGGATCCTTCCACCAATCCCTACCTCGCATTCAGCGCGCTGCTCATGGCGGGACTCGACGGCATCACCAACCGCATCGACCCGGGTGATCCGTTGGACAAGGATATTTACGATATGAAGCCCGAAGAGCTGAAGAACGTAGCCAACACCCCTGCCACCCTCGAGGAAGCTCTCATGGCCCTCGAGCGCGATCACGACTTCCTGCTCCGCGGCGGCGTCTTCACCGAAAGCGTCGTGGAAACCTGGATCGACTACAAAATGAACCGCGAAGCCAAACAGCTGGCCCTCCGCCCGCATCCGTACGAGTTCTCGCTTTACTACGACGTGTAATAAATTAAGAGGAACGCAGATTTTCGCAGAATATGCGCAGATTCTCGCAGAGTGAAATATGATAAAACAACTCCGCGAAAATCTGCGAAAAATCTGTGAGAATCTGCGTTCCTCTTTAAAATCTCAGCTGCACACCCACTCCGCCGGGCCGGGGGAGGAGGGTGAGGGATGATTCGGGGGAGACGTCAAACGCGAAGAGCGAGGCGTCGACGTAGGCATCGGCGAGTTGGAGGAGATAGGTCACCAGCAGCCACCATCCGTAGCTGTCGCGGTTGTCGCGGTAGAACTCCCTGTACCGTTTCAGTCGCAGATCGCCGGAGGGATTGTCCTCGGTGACGGTAGCGTCGTACTGGTCGGCGTAATCCACGAAGTTCTGATGCTCGGAAATGATGCCGTAGATGAGAAAACCGCTGACGCCAAGGACGATGGGGACTTTCCAGTAGGACTCATTGTAAAACTGTCCCCAACCCGGGACGAGAGCAGAACGCAGCACGGCACCCATCGGGGATTTTGTATCGGCACTGTCCTCCACATCAACGACGCGGGATGCCTCAATTTCGAGCGCTTCCGGCGTGTGGAGGCTGTCGGTTGACGGCTCTCCTTCATCCTGCGCGTGCAGGAGAGCAGGGAGAAAGCAGAGCATGAAGAGGACGATATATAGTGCGCGCTGCATCAAATCAAATTAGCATCACATACCGCGAAAAACAACGCGAGGTTCCCACGTTGCAAAAACAGTCACTGCGCCGTATGTTTTTGCGACACCGTTTCAATCGCCTGTGAAGCATCATGGATAAGATTACTGTCGCTGTTCTCTTCGGGGGACGCTCCGGGGAGCATGAAGTTTCCCTCGTATCCGCCACATCTGTCATGCAGGCCCTGCAACCTGACCGGTATACTGTACTTCCGGTGGGAGTGGGGAAGGACGGCAGGTGGTACTGCGGCAGTGATGCCATGGCATTCCTGAAAGGCGCTGATGTGCAGCCACCGCGCTGCATGCTCCCTCCGGAGCCCGGCCGTGGCGTGCTTCTCGTAGAGGAAGATGGCGCGTGGGTAGAACAGCCCATCGATGTGCTTTTCCCGGTTCTTCACGGCAGCAACGGAGAGGACGGCACGATGCAGGGCCTGTTCGAGCTTACGGAAATCCCGTATGTCGGCGCGGGTGTCACCGCTTCAGCCGTGGCGATGGACAAGGTGCTGCAGAAGCGCCTGCATGAGGCCATGGGTATTCCCATCGTCCCCTTCGTGCATTACCGCTCGCATGAGATAACGGCCGGCGTGGAGGAAGTGGCGAAGGATATCACTGCGCGTATCGGACTCCCGGTCTTCGTCAAGCCTCCCAACCTCGGTTCCAGCGTGGGTATCAGCCTGGCCAGGGATCACGGGGCTCTCGTCGCCTCCCTGAAACTTGCTGCGCGCTTTGATCGCAAAGTACTCGCCGAAAAAGCCGTCCCGGGCGCACGGGAAATTGAAGTGGCGGTGCTCGGCAACGATGACCCTGTCGCCAGTATCCCGGGTGAAGTCGTACCGAGCAACGAATTCTATGACTACGACGCCAAATATGTCGACGGCGCTTCCGCACTGCACATTCCGGCCCTGCTGCCGGAAGGTGTGGCCGACACGGTGCGTCGTCTTGCGGTCGATGCCTACAAAGCGCTCGACTGCGAGGGAATGGCACGTGTCGATTTCCTGCTCTCACGTGATACCGGCGATCTCTATATCAACGAGATCAACACCATACCGGGGTTCACGTCGATCAGCATGTACCCGAAATTATTCGCGGCCAGCGGCATCCCCTATGAAACCCTTGTGGAGCGTCTGATCGATCTGGCGCGGCGGCGGCAGGCAGAAAAAAAGGCGCTCAGCAGATCCTATACGCCCCGGAAGGAGTGGCATCGCAGTGATGGGTGATATCAACGCGCCGGGATACTGGGACGCCGCCTACAGGGAGGAGCGTGACGGATGGGACATGGGAACACCGACCCCTGTCTTTGCGGATTTGCTTACACGTCTGGATATGGATTTCCGTTCTCTCGGCGCACTGCATTTCGCGCAGCTGGGCCATCCTCCGCGTGTGCTGATTCCCTGCAGCGGAAGGGGATATGATGCACTGCTTTTCGCCGGGAGAGGGTGGGAAGTCACCGCGGTGGATTTTGCTGCGGAACCGCTCGAATGGCTGCGTGCGGAAGCGCGGCATGCCGGACTCCCCGTGACAGTACTGCAGGAAGACATGTTCTCTCTTGCGCACACACATGCAGCGTCGTACGATCTCATCGTCGAATACACCTGTGTCTGCGCCATTGATCCCGCGCGCCGGCAGGAGTTCCTCGAATTCTCGCATGCCGTTTTGCGTCCCGGTGGCATTCTCATGGCCCTGCTTTTCCCGGTTGATGGCCGTCCTGGTGGCCCCCCATTCAGCATTGATGTGGAAGAATTCAAGCGCGAAGCCGCTTCCCGCTTTTCGCTCGCGCATGAAAGCACACCCGGGACCTCCGTCAAACCCCGGCTTGGAAAGGAACGCCTGCTCATCTGGCAAAAAGGGAAGGACTGAGCATGGCAATACGAAAGCTGCGGCATGAAGAAATTTCACGCACTGCGCTCGAGGATATTTCCGGCAAGCCCCGGCATCCACTCGTCGTAGTGGTCGACAATGTGCGCAGCCTCTATAACGTGGGATCAATTTTTCGCAGCTGCGATGGCGCACTCGTGGAGAAACTGTACCTCTGCGGGTTCACGCCCTTTCCGCCACGGAAGGAAATATCCAAAACCGCACTTTCCGCCACGGAATCAGTTCCATGGCAGCATGTATACGATATCACGGAAGTGCTTGAACATCTCCATGCCGAGGGATATCGCATCGCGGCCCTGGAACATACCACCGGGAGTCTCTCCTGCTTCGACCTGCAGGCGGACCAATTCCCGCTCGCCGTTGTCGTCGGCAATGAAATCACGGGGATATCCGATGAGGCACTTGAGCATTGTGATATTGCGCTGGAAATTCCTATGTTCGGCGTGAAGCAGTCGCTCAATGTCGCTGTCGCCACGGGCATCCTGTGCTTCGAATGTGTCCGTGTCCTTCGCAGCAATCCCTGAGCCTCGGACAACTGCCCGTATCACCAGTTTTCCAGACTGTCTGAGAAATGTTCGCTTTCTGATAGGCACTTCGATTTCCCTTGGAAATCGATGCGATGACTTCTATATTTTATCTAAAGTTTATCCAAATAGTCACACCACTATTCACCATATACAGGAGTTCCCATGAAGAGAATTCTGAGTTTTGTTACCGTATTTGCGCTTTCGATGACGATGTACGTCGCGAACGCACAGGAGAAGCCCAAATCGGCGTGCGCCGACAAGGCAAAGTCTGAGTGCTGCAGCAGCACCAAGGCTCATGCCAGCAAGGCCAAAGCCTCCTGTGCAGGCGAAGCCAAGGCGAGCTGTGGCGACAAGTCGACGAAGGTCATGAAAGCCAGCAACAAGTCCGGTGACGGCTGCTGCGCCGACAAGGCAAAGCATGCGAAGATGGCCAGCAATCACGAGTGCGGCGACAAGTGCAGTGAAGACTGCAAGATGGCCCACAAGATGAGCAGCAGCGACAACAACAAGAACTGACCCTGCTGCAAGGTCATTAAAGAATGTGAAAAAGCCCCGGTCCTTCAGTGGATCGGGGCTTTTTCGTATTGCGATATCGTTGCGGTTGCAATGGATGCTTCCTGGCATCCGCCGTCAGAATATGTATTTCACAGCCACGAAGCCGAGAATGAGCAGGGCGACAAAGGCGATGGCCAGCTTGTCGAAATACTTTTCGATGTAGACTTTGAAGGTGGGACCGAATTTCCAGATCAGTCCGGCGACCAGGAAAAAGCGCGCTGCGCGTCCCAGTGCCGAAGCGATGAGGAAGGATCCAAAGGGCATGAGCGTGGCTCCTGCCGCAATGGTCGCGACCTTGTAGGGAATGGGGGTGAACGCCGCGCCGACGAGGAACCAGACGCCGATGGGACCCCGATACGCTTCCTCCACACGCAGCCAGTATGCCTGCGCGTTGTAGAAATCGATAATCGGCCGTCCGACCACTTCCATCAATTCCCAGCCGATATAATATCCGAACATACCGCCCAGGACGGATCCCAGCGTCGTGATCGCCGCGAAGCGCATCGATCGTTTCGGCATGGACACCGCAAGGGCGATGAGCAGCACATCAGGTGGCACGGGAAAGAAACTCGACTCCATGAACGCGATGATGAACAGCGCCCAGAGCGCTCCCGGCTTGTGGGCAAAGCTCTCCACCCAGTCATACATGCGTCGGATGATGTTAAAGAACCACTTCACGTACGTGTTCACTTTGTGGATAAAACACAAATGTAGGGAAAACGCCCGAGACTTCAGTGGGAGAAATGCGTCACAACCGCTTGCGGCGTACCTCGTAGAGTACGAGGGCCGCGGCGACGGAGGCGTTGAGGGAGTCGACGCGTCCCCACATGGGGATGCGTATCATGATCTCGCAGCTTTTCTGAATGACGGGACGCAGTCCTTTCCCCTCACTTCCAACGACGAGACAGATGGGACGGTAGCCGTCCAACTCCAGCAGGTCAGTCTCGCCCTCTGCATCGAGTCCTGCCACCCAAACACCCGCTTCTTTCATCTTTTCCAACGCCTGGTGCAGGTTGGGGACGCGGGCGATGCGGATGTGCGAGGCGGCGCCTGCGGAGGTCTTGACGACGATATCGGTGATGGGGGCTGAATCGCGCTGGGGAAGGATGACGCCGTGCACGCCCGCGCATTCCGCCGAACGGAGTATGGCACCGAGATTGCGCGGGTCGGTGACATTGTCGACGGCGAGAAAGAAGGGGGGATCCTGCTCACGGGTGTCTGCGAGAAGTTCCTCGAGCGTCACAGCCGTGTACTCCTCGATAAGAGCCACGATGCCCTGGGCTTCACTGTGCTTGCCGAGGCGGTCGAATTTCTGCTTGTCGAGCTGCGAGACGGGAACGCCGGCCTCGCGCGCCAGGCGCTTGATCTGCTCCACCGAGGAACCGTGCGTCCCGAAGCGGATGAAGATCTTGGTGATGTCCTTTTTCGCGCGCAGCGCTTCGATGATGGGATTGCGTCCGTAAATGTACATGGGGTTTCCTCGGCTTCAGGATATGTCAGCCATTTTCAGCTGCCGGCGGATGCGGGGACCGAGTATTTCCCGGATTCCGCGGTGCTCGCTTTTGCGCAGCTGTGGGTCGTTTTCAATGATGGTGAAGGCCGCTTCACGGGCCTCCACGAGAATATGCTCATGTTCGAGAAGATTGGCGATGCGGAATTCGGGGTAGCCGCTTTGCTGCGTGCCCCAGAGGTCTCCGGGACCCCGGATCTCCATATCCACCTGCGCGATGTGAAATCCGTCGGTGGAATCGCGCATGGTGTCGAGCCGGCGCCGCAGATCGGAAATCTGCTTCTGTTCGTCGGTACTTTTTCCGCGTCCCGCGAAATACATGCGCTTGGTCGTCATGAGAATGCAATAGGCCTGCTTGTCGCTGCGTCCCACGCGTCCCCGCAGCTGATGCAGCTGCGCGAGTCCGAAACGCTCGGCATGTTCGATGACCATGACCGTAGCGTCAGGGACGTCGACGCCGACTTCGATGACGGTGGTGGAGACCAGGATGTCGATTTCCCTGCGTTTGAAGCGCATCATCATCGCATCCTTATCCTCTGCCTTCATCTGTCCATGCAGCAATCCCAGCCGCAGTCCCGTAAATACCTCACCGCTCAGGCGCTCGTACTCTTCGGTCGCGGCCTTGAGATCCAGCTTCTCGCTTTCGCTGACGAGAGGGAAGACAATATAGGCCTGGTTGCCTTCTTCTACTTCGCTGCGTACGAAATCGTACACGGCGCCACGGTCTTCATCGAAACGGATTGCCGTGCGCACACGCTTGCGATTGGCAGGGAGCTGGTCGATGACGGACACATCCAGGTCGCCGTACAGTGTCATCGAGAGCGTCCGGGGAATGGGCGTGGCGGTCATGACCAGCACGTCGGGTGCGTGGCCTTTTGAACGCAGATTGGCGCGCTGTGCGACACCGAAACGATGCTGCTCGTCGATGACGACCATGCCCAGTTTGTGGAACTGCACATGCTCCTGTATCAGCGCATGCGTGCCGACCACGATATGTACGTCTCCGTTCGCCACGGCGGCAAGCCGCGCATTTTTCGCGCTACCCGCCTGCTGTCCCGTCAGCAGCTCGACGGATAATCTCAGATCGTCGACCATCGTAGTGATGCTGCGGTAATGCTGTTCGGCGAGGATTTCCGTGGGTACCATCAGCGCGCATTGATAGCCACTGTCCACTGCCAGCAGCATGCTCAGCAGCGCAACCACGGTTTTTCCCGAACCCACATCTCCCTGCAGCAGACGGTTCATCGCGCGCTCCGTACGCATGTCCTGCACGATTTCGCGCAGAACGCGTTTCTGGGCATCCGTGAGTGCAAATGGGAGCTGTTCGATGAGATTCCGGGCCGTGGGACTCTCTCCCTTGAAAGCGATTCCCGGTGCGGCGTTGCCCTGTTTACGTTTCCGCAGGGCCAGCTGCAGGGAGAGGATGAAGAATTCGTCGAAAATCAATCGATGGGCGGCGTGCTCGCGTTTGCCGGCGTCGGTGGGACGATGGATGTTCTCAAGGGCGTCCTGCAGTCCGAGTAATCCATGTGCGGCGCGAAATTCCTCGGTATACCAGTCCTGCACCCCCGGCAGATAACGTGCCAGTACCTGCTGCATGAGACGGCGGAAGCCTCCATGGCGGTTGAGACCGACTTTCTCAAGCTCTGCGTTTGAAGGATAGACGGGAATGATTCCGCCGGTGTTCACGAACTCGAGTGTGTCTCCTTCATGCAGACGGTCGATGTCCGGATGCACCATGCTCGGATTGCGGCCGTAAAACTGCACTTCCCCGGATACCGCGACTGCCTGTCCCGCCGCAAACGCGCTTTGCCAGTAATTGATCCCCTGGAAGAACACCAGCTCCATACTGCCCCCGCCATCGCGGAGTGTCACCACCAGTCGCTTGCGTCGTCCGGGTACCGTATGCACCGTGCCCACGGTTCCCATGACTGTCACCACTTCGCCCGCATGCATGCCCAGTTCGCCTATGGTCACCAGCGTACTGCGATCGAGATAGCGCCGGGGATAGTAATGCAGTAAATCCTCTGCGGTATGCAGTCCCGCCGCCGTCAGCACCTGCGCGCGACGACTGCCCACGCCGGGAAGTGAACTGACGGGGATGGAGGAGGGGAGTATGCTTGAAGATTGCGCCATGGCATTGAAAAATAAGAAAAATTTCCTCCGCGAGAATCAGCGACATTCTGCCTGTCCGTCTTCGTCCCCCGCGACAGCGGAGGGAAAAAGGCGGGCGTTTCTCATCTATCTGCGTTATCCCATATAGTTCGTATATTTTCTGGAATAGTCTCTCTATTGAAACACGCAAGTCATGTCCAGAAAACGTAAGCAACAAACACAATCCGTTGACAAAGTAACCCCGGTCTTCGCACCGCTGGAATTCGGCGACTGGCCGCGCAGGCTGCTGTCGCTGCTGTTTCCGCTTGCCGCGATCGGTGCCGGACTCCTCTACCTTCTTCCGATGACCGAGCTGGCGGGGGGACCCGGACTGCCGTTCGACGAAGCCTACATTCCGCTCGATTTCGCGCGAAGCCTGATCACACACGGCGTGTATGCCGTGCATCATCTCGATCCCGTTTCCACGGGTGCGACTTCAGCGCTGCAGGTCCTTCTGCTGGCAGTCGGTGGACTGTTCACCGAGGATTTCGTTCTTCTCAGCCAGCTGTTCGGCATCCTCTGCTTCGCAGTTGCGGCATTCCTGATGTTCAGACTGGGACTGCTGCTGTTTCGCAGGCAGCAGTGGATGGCTGTGGCTGCGGCATTACTTTTCGTGCTCTCCCCGCGTTTTGCCAGTGCGGCGATGTCGGGACTCCCCACGCTGTTGCTGATCGTGCTGCTGCTCGCATCGGCGACAGCGTATTTCGGCCGGCGTCCCATGCTGTTTTTTCTCTTTGCCGGACTCGCGCTCTGGGTGCGTCCCGATGCGATTGTCTTCATGTTTGCTGCCATTGTGCATCTCGTCTACAGTCACGCCGGGGTGAAGCCGGAACTGAGGAAAGAGCAGGCCACGGGACGACCGGTCACCGCCGGGGAAACCCGCATCGGCGGGATCATCTACGTCCTGCTGCTTGCATCGTATGTCGTATTCAATCTCATCGTCGGGAACGGCATGCTGCCGGATGCCGTCAGCGCTACGATGGCATACTACGGCAACATGACCACGGATTATCTCGGTGAAGTGCAGAATTTCTTCAGCTGGTCATGGTCCACTCTCATGCTCCTGTTCGCGCTGTTCGGACTGCTGCCACTCATCGCTGCCGTGCTGCGCCGTCACCCCGCTCCCATGCTGATGAGCTTCACCTATGTGCTTGCGAGTGTAGTGCTGTTCTGGTTTTTCCATCCTGTCATCCGCGACTACTACGTGCTGCTGCCCACGCTGCCGTTTTTCATCCTGATTGCGTTGTGGGGTCTCGAACGGCTCATCGGCATGCTGGCAGGGGCTCTGCCGTTTCTCCGCATGCCTGCGGCTGTGCTCGCTCTCGGACTGGTACTCGTTGCGGCGGGATTCGCGATTTCGGATTGGCTGGCCTTCCGCGGCGCCCACTACAAGAGCGTGAACTACCTGATCGAGCGTCACGCGAAAATGGGACTCTGGGCGTCGTTCAACACTCCCGCGGATACCCGTATCGCGACGAATGTACCCGGTACGGTGTCGTACTACGGAGATCGTGCGGTGCTCGACATGAAGGGCGCTGTTTCTCCTGAAGTACTTTCGATCATCGGCGACCTGCCCGCGCTGGTGCAGCTTCTCGACAGTCAGGACATCAAGTATATCGTGACCACGAGAGACGAATTTGAAGTGGTGAATATCAATCCCATCGTTTCCTCCGACCTCACGGAACCGGGGATTATCGAAGCTTTCCGCTACGTTCCTACGCGGACGCATATCATGTCGCAGAGGGCGAGCGCCCTCAACATGGAGGCCGTGCAGCTCATGCAGCAGAAGCGTTTCAAGGCGGCGGCGAATGTGCTGCAGCGTTCGCTGCAAGAAGATCCGGAATCCAGCCGCAGCAATACACTGCTTGCGATTGCGAGCCTGCAATTGAAAGACACCACGACGGCCATTGATCAGCTGCGCAAGGCGCTGCTGCTGCATCCGCATTTCGCGGCGGCCATGGTGCCGCTTGGCGATGTGCTCATGCAGCGGCACGAGTGGGATGAGGGGCTCGCCCTGCTCGAAAAGGCTGTCAAGCTGTATCCGCAATCAGCACAGGCGCAGGCGTCCCTTGAAAACGCACAGAAGCTGATGCACGAAGATTCCCTCCGTGCAAAGGGCGGCGGCACATATACCTTCACCATCGAGCAATAAATGCATACATCCCGAATCCCGGTTATCGTTCTCCTGCTTCTGCTGCCCGCGGCAGCGGCGCTGCATGCGCAGCAGGCGCGCAGGGAGCTGCGCGGCGCGTGGGTGACGACGCTGCTGGGACTCGACTGGCCCGCATCCTCTCTCCGCGGAAATCCGGAGGCACAGCAGCAGGCGCTGCGCGAAATTTTCGACGATTTGCAATCGCAGCATTTCAATGCGGTGTTTTTCCAGGTGCGCTCCAGGGGAAACGCGATGTATCGCTCGGCGCTTGAGCCCTGGGCGTCGGAGCTGACCGGGACGCTGGGACGCAATCCGGGGTGGGATCCGCTGGCCTTCGCCATCCGTGAGGCGCATGCTCGTGGCATGGAGCTGCACGCCTGGTTCAACGTGTGCCGCGTCTGGAGTGCAGGAATGCCTCCTGCCTGCAGTCCCGAACACATCGTGCGTGCTCATCCGCAGTGGGTGCAGCGCTTCGGTGACGATATGTGGATGGACGCAGGGATCCCGGCAGCACGGGATTACACGCTGCGCGTGCTTGAAGATCTTGTGCGGAAATATCCGATTGACGGGATTCACTTCGACTATGTCCGCTACCCTGACCGAGGCTTCCGTGATGACGATACATATCGGCGTTATGGACGCGGGATGCAGCGCGACGACTGGCGCCGTGAGAACGTCAATACGATCGTGCGCGAGGCCTACCGGAAACTGACGCGCCTGCGTCCTGCACTGCAGGTCGGTTCGGCTCCCATCGGCATCTATCGCAATATTCCCGGTGCGAAAGGCTGGGAAGGACGCAACGCGATTTACCAGGATTCCCGGCGCTGGCTGCAGGACGGCTACAGTGATTACGTGGTGCCCCAGATTTACTGGGGGTTGCGGCGTCACGGCTCGCGCATCGATTTCGAGGCGCTGGTCGACGACTGGAAACAGGGTGCTTCAGGTCGGCACGTCTATGCCGGCGTCGCTGCCTACAAGGATGCGATACAGCCATGGCTGCAGGATCATGTGGACGCAACCCGTGACCACGGAGCGGACGGCATCGTGTTCTTCCGCTATGAGCATATACGAGGGCGCGGATTCGCGGGCCGCTTCCGTGACCTCGCAATTCCTCCACCCATGCCATGGCGCGACAACATTCGACCGAATCCCCCGCTGCATGTCCGGCTCAACGATGACATGCTGGTATGGGATGCGCCCGTTCCTGCGTCCGATGGCGACAGTGCCTCGTGGTATGGACTCTACGGCTGGCAGGGTGAGGAAAAGAACTCCGCGACACTGCTCGCACTTCTTCCCGCATGGGCGCGCTCGGCACAGCTTCCCGATGGATATGACAACGCCGGCGTGACTGCGCTCGATGCGTTTTACAATGAGAGCGGTCTGGCTGTTGAACTGCCGCCCATCGCCGAAGCAGAGGAAGTCAGTGCGCCTTCCATCACCATGCCGGGCCCGCGCATCTCTACGCCGCAGTATGCGGGCAGCGATCATATACTCCTCGCCTTCGAGCTGTGGCGTCCCGCGGATGTCCGCATCCGTTTGATGGACAGTAACGGTGCCGAGGCCATGGTCCTGGTGGACGGCAGGCAGTCCGCCGGTACGCATATCATCGGCATCCAGACTTCGCGTTTGCCCGAGGATGTTCAGCGGTACATCTTTGAAGCGGATGGCATGCGAAGTATCATGGATTTTCAACCTGGCTCGTCAGTACAGTAATACTGCGCGCATCAACCATACCGGTTGGCAACTCCATCAGCGACGCTTGTCCGGCTCCGCATTCGTGATATTCTTTCCAGCAACATCGTGATACGTCCTTCACATACGGAAAAGCAGCTGCTCGACAGTGTTCGCACAGCCGAGCCCGTACCGCAGGTGCTGCAGCGCAGCAGCGATGCAGAACGCTGCACGCAGCTGTTTCGCGCGTTGCTGATCCGTGCTGCGGGAGCGTTGCGGAACGGCATCGCTGTCATGGAGACACTGCTCAACCGTGAGGCAGCAGAACTGCCGGATCCTGAGCGAGCATTGCTGCATCTTGATCGCTTTCTGGAGGCGTCACTCAATCCGACAACGGTGCTTGAGGATATGCTGCGCACTCCGGATCTGCTGCGCCGCTTTTTCCGGCTGGTCGCAGCATCCGAGTGGCTCGCGGATACCATGGTCAGGGATGCGAGCCTGTTTCGCTGGCTGCTCACGACGGACGTTCTCACGCAGGCGCCCTCGCAAGCGGAGATCACCGAGATGGCACAATCCGCCATGCGGCGCTTTCCACCGGGACGACAGCGGCTCAATGCATTGCGCCGCATGCAGCGAAGGGAATTGCTGCGCATAGCCGCTGCGGATGTCCTCGGTCTCAAGGATATGGGCAGCGTGCTCGCGGAACTCAGCGCGCTGGCCGATGCTGTCGTCGGCTGCGCGTACGAGGATGCCTGTGATCGCCACGCGCAGCGCTATGGCACATTGCCCGATACGCGTGTCGTCATCCTCGCGCTCGGGAAGCTCGGGGGACGCGAGCTCAACTATAGTTCTGATATCGATTTGATGGTGGTGTACGATTCGCCTGATACAGACGCCGGGAGGGCTGTACGCGACCTGGTGAAGGAAACCGTGCGCATCCTCACGGAAGTGACGCCGGAAGGGATGCTGTACAGAACGGATCTGCGTCTGCGGCCCGATGGTTCGGCGGGGGCATTGGCCCTGTCGCTGGATGCGACGCTTGCCTACTACGAAACCCGCGGCGCGCTGTGGGAGCGCCAGATGCTGCTACGCGCACGAAGCTGCGCGGGAGATCAGCGCTTCGGGAGGGAGGTGCTCGAAGCCCTTGTGCCGTTCGTGTACCCCAGGACACGGCTGCGACTTCCTTCGGAGCTGGCCGGTGATGTGCAGCGGCGTCTGCGCGAACGCCATGACGCGGAGCGTAATGTCAAACACATGAGCGGCGGAATCCGGCATATCGAGTTCAGTCTGCAGGTGCAGCAGATGCTGCACGCTCCGCGCATCACCGCGCTGCGCACTCCTTCCACACTGCAATCCATCGACGTCCTTGCGGCTGCATCCCTCCTTTCTCTCGAAGAGGAAGCGCTGTTGCGTGACGCCTACCTTTTTCTGCGCCGGGTCGAACATGCCATTCAGCTTGAGCGTTTCGAACAGAGTCATGATCTGCCGTCGGACTCCGGCGAACTTGCTCGCATTGCCTGGCTGCTACGGATGCCGAACAGTGAGGCACTGGAAGCACGGCTTCACCGTACCCGTACGAATGTGCAGCGCATCTGTGATGGCATGCTCGGGAGTGCAGGCGTGGATGAGGAGAGCGAGCAGCTGCCGTCGGGATTCCGTGACAGGGAGGCGACGCAGCGTCTGCACAAGGATCTTGCGGAGGGACGCGACAGTCGTCCCTTCGACGGCAGCAGTCGAGAACGCATGCGCAGTCTGCTCCCCGTCCTCATGCAGGAATCGGCACAGCAGCCGCTGCCCGATGAAGCGCTGCTGAGTCTCGAGCGCCTTTTCTATCGCGCGAGCATACCATCCGCTCTCATTGGCGTCCTCGAGCAGGCGCCAGCGCGTCGCCTGCTGCTGCGTCTTGCGGCACTTGCTCCCGCTGCGCTGCGCTGGCTGGAAAACGATCCACTTGCACTCGAGCTCGTGTTTACCGGGTATGATGCCGCCCTGCTTTCGCCGCAGCGTCTGCAGCGGGTGCGGGACATTTCAGCTCTGGGTCGCTATATGCTGGGCGACATCGATCTCGGCACCTGTTCGCAGGAACTGACAGATACGGCCGACAGCATCCTGCGGGCAGCGATGCAGCGTGTGGAGGCGCCGTTCGTCGTGCTGGCGATGGGGAAATACGGCGGCTGCGAACTGATCCCGGGCAGTGATCTCGATGTCATCTTTCTCGGGGAGGATGACAGGACCGATGAAGCGGCACAGAAATCCGCGGCGGCGTTGATCGGAGAACTGCAGGCCAGCGCTGAGGGACGGCTGTACGAAGTAGACGCCAGGCTGCGTCCGGAAGGGGGCAGCGCTCCTCTCGTCTTGACACGTTCGGCCTGGCTGCGCTATCACGAACAGCGCGCATCGCTGTGGGAACTGCAGTCGCTGCTTCGTGCGCGGGTGGTCGCCGGGGAAACGGATCTGACTGCAGCGATCGATGGGGATATCAGTCACATGCTGCGAGGGCATGAGCTGACACCGCAGCATGTACAGCAGATTCGCGGCATGCGTGAACAGATGGAACCGCAGAATCGCTTCCGGCGAGAGGACTTCCTCGACATCAAACGTTCGGCAGGGGGACTGGTGGACTGCGAGTTCGCGGCACAACTGCTGGCGCTTTCACGCAGGCAGCGCAGTGCCGGAAATACCGCGCACAGCCTCGGGGAATCTGCGTCGGCGCTCCCTGCACTGCGCGACACGCTCGAGCGGATGCGTGAGACCCACCTGATGCTGCGAAACCTTCAGCTGCTGTTTCGCGTCCTTCTCGATATCCCGGGCAACCTCTACCCGGCGGATCCCGCGCAGCAGCGCCTGCTCGCCCTGGCGATGGGACGTGCTTCAACCACGGAACTTCTCGACACAGTAAAAGAGCGTATGCAGCAGAACCGGAAGGATTTTGATGCAGTCTGCACCACCCTTATATCCCCGGAAGGAATTCAGGAGAGTACACCATGACGGAACTGGCATCCCAACGCTACAGGCTCATCGTTGAATATGATGGCAGCGATTTCGTCGGCTGGCAGGTGCAGCCCAATGGCCGCTCGGTGCAGGGCGAGATCGAAGCTGCGCTCAAACGCCTGTTTTCCGTCGATATCCGCATTCATGGTGCCGGCAGAACAGATGCGGGGGTGCATGCGACAGGACAGGTGGCACATTTTGACGCCACGCTGCAGCTCGACGGCGACACCATGCAGCGTGCGATCAATGCGGAACTTCCGCCTGACGTCACTATTCACGATGCGGCGATCACCGATGATGATTTTCATTCCCGCTTTTCAGCGTCGTCGCGCAGCTACTGCTATACCATCGCCCACGCCCGGAATTCTCTCAACCGCCGGACACAATGGCAGCTTTTTGCAGGGGTTGACCACGCAGTCATTTCCAGAACTGTTCAGTCACTTTCAGGAACGCACGATTTTACCACGTTTTCCAAGCTGGTGCCAGATCTGGCGCATCATTACTGTCATGTATTCGAGGCATCCTGGGAGCATGACGGGGAGGTGACGCGTTTTCGCATCCGCGCGAACCGTTTCCTGCAGGGAATGGTGCGCTGCCTGGTGGGTGGACTCGTGCAGGTGGGAAGGAAAAAGATCACGCCGGAAGGGTTTGTCGAACTTCTCGAGGCGCGGGACAGGGGACGTGCACCGATGCTCGCACCGCCACAGGGACTCGTTCTCACCCATGTCGCCTACGACAGCGGGGAATGGAATATCGTGCAGGGCATCATGGACCGCCTTCGGGCCGAAGGGGAAGCCTGATTCTTCCTTCATGCAAATTCTTATCTACTCCGTCGCGGAAATCTTCCGCACGGTTTTTCCATCCGAGATAAAACAGACTGCTCCTTCGACGTCGGTTCTCGAGATACGCGCGCCGACCGTGCGAAGGCGCGTCAATATTTCCATGCGCGGATGATTGAAGCGGTTATTGCGTCCCGCGCTGATCACGGCATGGCGTGGACGCACGGCATGAATGAAGGCGGGAATGCTGCTGGTCATGCTGCCGTGATGACCGACCTTGAGTACATCCGCCTGCAGCAGCGTATCGAAGTGCATGACCATCTGCCGCTCGGCTCCTGCCTCGGCATCCCCGGTGAAGAGAAAGCGCTTCTCGCCATGCTGCAGCATGAATACCACGGAATTGTCATTTCCCGCAGCCACATGCGCACCGGGCGGAGGCGAGAGCACATACATCCGCACGGATGGATCGAGCGCGATACTATCTCCCCGGCGCAGATCGCAGAGCGTATCCGAAGTGCGTTTGATCAGGGCGAGGAGTTCCGCGGCCTCGCCTTCATCCGGCCAGGCGCCGCCAATAATCACTCTCTCCACCGGCAGGCCACGTAGTATCGATCCTGCTCCGCCGCGATGATCGTCGTCGGGATGCGTGATGATCATGGCATCGAGTTCCGCAATTCCGCGGCTCCGCAGGAAAGGCAGGATGCTGTAGCTCCCCGCATCGCCACCGTCACCTCCCGGTCCTGTATCGACGAGGATCACACGACCGGACGGCAGTTCGAGTACGGCGGCATCGCCCTGTCCCACATCGAGAAAGGTGAGACGCAGTGTGCCTTCCTGTTTGTCGGAATGCACACCGGCTGCAATCCAGATTGCACCTGACACAAGCAGCAGAAGGACGACTTTCTGCCGGAGCCTGCCCTGGCTGAAGGAGAGGTATATGATCATCAACGGCCATGCGAGAAGCAGGGACACGGGCAGCGACGGAAATCCCACAGAGGCGAAAGGTATGTCTGCGATGGCGGAGGATACCCACATGATGGTATCGAGACAGAATGCTGCCGTTGCCGCGAAGCTGCCGGCAAGCCAGCCGGAAAGGGGGAAGGCAAGGACGGAAAGGAGTCCGCAGCTCACCACAATGAACACGAGGGGAACAGCAATGAGATTCGTGATCAATCCTGCCGTACTCATTTCCCCGAATGCGTGCAGAAGAATGGGCAGCGACAGGGCCTGTGCGCTGAGCGTAAGGGCGAGCAGGGCAAGAATTTTTCCTGCCAGTGGTGTACGCGCGATGCGGCGGGGAAGCCAGCCGGTGATCGTGCGCGTGATCCTTCCATGCAGCATGAGTATGCCGAGCACTGCCGTAAATGACAGTTGAAAACTGACCCCGGTGAGCTGCAGCGGATCGAAGAGCAGAATGAGCAGTCCCGCCGCAGCGAGCGCATTGACGGTATCGGACCTGCGCTGCAGCATGGCTGCACTCAATGCAAGCGTTCCCATGACCGAAGCGCGCGTCACCGGCGGTGCGAAACCCGTCACCGCGGCGAAGGTCCACATCCCGCCCATCGCCAGCAGCGCCCTCCAGGTGTAAGGCAGTCGCTCGGTGGGAATGAAAAAAAGCATGAGCACGATGCCCGCATGCAGTCCTGAGACCGCAAGGATATGCATGATGCCGCTTCGACGGAAATCGCTCATGCGTTCGCGCCCGATACTGCTGCGGTCGCCGAGCAGGAGTCCGCACATGATCGCATATTGCTCCTGACCGTACAGGCTTGCGAGTGCCTCGCGCATGCCGCGGCGGAGATCGTGCACGATCTCCATGTGATATCCGGGAGACCGGTATCCCGTGATCTGCAGATCACGGCCTTTCGATACGCTGCACAGCAGCTGACAGTGTTCAGTGATAAGCCAACTGCGCGCATCGAATCCACCGGACTGACGCGGCGCGAGGGGCGTACGCAGGCGACAGCGCAGGTGCAGCAGGTCCCCAGGTCGCAGGGTTTGCAGGGTGTCCTGTGCATCGTAGCGGCTTCGGCGCCAGCTGACCATGACACGCCCGTCCACGACGTATGCGCTGTCCTCCGTTTCCACCCTTCGGCATCGAAACGTAAATCTCTGCCTGTCATCGCTCACGCGCGCCTCGCCATCCACATATCCCGAGAGCATGAGTTTTTCCTTTCTGTCAGCGAAATGCAGCAGAGAGGTGGGTTCGGATTCGAGTACCGTCGCCGTGCGGAGCATGCCGCAGAGCAGGAGCAGGGGCAGCAGCATGCCGTCGCGCAGCGCGGCACAGCTGCGCCAGCGCAGTGCAGCAACTGCGCAACCGGCGGCAAGCAGCGATACTGCACCGGTGACGGTTAGCAGCAGGAACGCGTGTTGAGGCTGGTACCATTGCAGCAGCACACCAGCAGAGTAGAGTGCAAGCATGCGCACGGCGGGGAGTCCCGCAATGCGGCGCCAGGAATGTTGCATGTTTCATCTCCCAGAGAGAAAGGTCTATCCCTGGAGGAAACTACGTATGGCAGGAACGAGATGCGAGATGGAAGTGATTGACCTCACGGGGAATTCCCCGCGGTTGCCGAAGAACAGTACCGGGACCGGGTGGCGGGTATGCGTCTTGATGCCGATTTCCTCCACATTGCCGTGATCGCTGGTAACGATGACAAGCGTCTGCGCAGGATCGATGTTCTCGTACACACCACGGAGCAGTTCATCGACATCAGACAATGTCGCGACGGCAAATTCCGGGCTTTTATCATGCCCGGCTTTGTCGGTCATGAAATACTCGAACAGCGTGAAGTCATGCTGCGCAGCAACGTCCGCCAGCACGGAGCCGGCTTCAAACGGTGTGATGACCGGTGCATCGGGGTGTCCGATAGCCGCCCAGCGTTCCGCGGTGATATCGGTGGAAACCGCCCGTCCGTTTTTCAGATCATCAATGTCGCGGAAAGGGACCTCAGCGGCGATTGCGGCGAACATTCCGGCGACCATACGGCGGCGGGGACCCTCGAGGTAGTCGAAGAAGCGCTGGGGGAACGCGTTGGCGAGGGCGACGGAAAGCGCATTGCCGTTGCTGCTGAGCTGCGTAAAGACGTTGTGTTCGGCGACGACGGGTTTGAGCGTGGAGTAAAGATAGGGACCGAAGTGCTGTTTGATGATGCGCGCCGTGTTCATGCCCGTGTACAGGGTCGACTGCCCCGTGCCGCTCTGGGGGAGTCCGGCAACACCGAGGTTTGCATCGGCGGGAATGCAGAGTGCCGAAGGTGATTCCACATGACGCCTGCCCAGCGACGGCAGGTCACCCAGCAGTGAGCGCAGAAAGGACATCGGTGCGGCGAAGAGTGGATTGCGCCCGGGATCGCGTACGCCGAGTCCGACGCCATCGAGAAACACCAGCAGGACGCGCCTGTGAGATGGAGTACGGCGGGAATCAGCCATCCGTGTACTCACCCTTGCTCTTCAGCAGAATTGTGACGGGACCGTCGTTGATCAGCGCGACATCCATCATCGCTCCAAACTCCCCGGTTGCGACGCGATCGGGAGCGAGAAGCTGGCGCATTTCGGCAACGAAAAGCTCATAGAGTTCTTCTGCCAGCGCAGGTGCGGCAGCAAGTCCGTAGCTGGGCCGATTGCCTTTGCGCGTATCGGCGTGCAGGGTGAACTGTGAGACGACGAGTACGCTGCCCCCGATATCCTCGACAGAGAGATTCATTTTCCCTTCGTCATCATTGAAAATACGCAGGCGAGAGAGCCGTGACGCAAGATAGCGCGCATCTTCTTCGGTGTCGCCTTCGCGCACGCCGAGAAGGACGAGCAAGCCGGAGCCGATCTCGCCGGTGATGCGGTTATCTACTGTGACGGAGGCGCGGGAGACGCGCTGTATGAGCAGTCGCATGCGACCTCGTTCTTCATGAAACAGAAGTTCTTCGATCCGTATGCAGACAATGTACGGAGGAGAGGGGGAACGGCGCTAGGTAAAGAGTTTGTGCTTGATGCTGTCCATTTCGCGCACGATGCGCTTCAGCATGGCATTGTCTTCCGCTTCGGCCATGGGATAGTAGTCGCGCTCCGTTTCTTCGACGTAGCGGAATGGATTGCGTTTGACGCCGAACTCCAGGCAGCGGTAGTTGTCGAGGCGCTCGGCGAACTTCACGATTTTACAGTCGATGCTTGCGAAGCGAAGGCGCTCGATGTATTCACCGTCTTCCTGCTGCCGCTGTACGCCGAGAAGATGGATGTTTTTCGTGAGCACTTCGACGATGTACGAGATATACGCGCTGAAATTGTACTTGAGCACTTCTGCCGTAATGATATCACTGTCTTCGAGTACGTCATGCAGCAGGGCGGCGCTGATGACATCGCCGTTATAGTACTCGAGTTCCCTGATCACGATGGATGCGACGCGGGAGAGATGCCAGAAGTACGGGGTTGAATCATTGCGCACCTGGTACTCATGCACATTGCTCGCCATCTCGAACGCGCCGAGTACGGTTGTCAGATCGACGGGATCAACGCGCTCGGCGATGTCCTTGATCAGTTCTTCCCGCGTGTAGTGGGTCTCGTTATAAAGTGGGATGCTCGCGTTCATGGCATATGAGATAAAAAAAACCGGGACATCGCAGCACGATGTCCCGGTATGCGTTCATAGCTGTCAGTAACGATTTTTGATGCGGGCGAAGATGTCTTCGACAGTCATCTTGTCGCCGCTGATCGTAATGGTGCGCCACTCATCCGGGAAGGTCTCGGCACCGTCCCACGTACCCTGGCCACCGGAGTTCGAGTACTTGTACAGCAGTTCGCCCTCGTCGAGTTCGACGATCAGCGTCCATGCATTGTCACCGAAGTTCTTGTCGCCGTTTTCGCCATTGTCCCACATCCGTATGGTGTTGGGTTCCATGTTGGCGAGTTCCTTGCGGTTGCCGGCGATGAAGACGGAGGTAATGGCTTCGCGATCGACCAGGCGGCAGATGAAGGTCACGCGCGTCCGTTTACGTGGTGCCGTCCAGTCGGGTTTGTACTCGTTCGGATTGATGAAGGAGGCGAGCGATGCAGGTTTCGCGAGTCCCGCCAGTTCATAACTCTGTGCGAGCATCGTGCGGAAGGCATCTTCAAACGGTTTCGGACTGCCCTGCATGACGGAATTCTTGTTGAACACTTCCATCCAGTGGGGACTGGTCGCGCCGTAGAAGAAGTTGAATGGCTGGGTAGTGAAGTTGTCGAGATATTCTTCGGTCGTGACCGGTGCGGCCTTGTCGCCGATGGCCTGGCGCGTCTGGCGGAGATAGTCCCACGCCTTGTTCGTCTCACGGGTGCCGATCCACGTGTTGAACTTGCCGTTGAAGCGGGAGCCGGCGGCGAGTTCGCGGATATTGTCAAAGTCTTTCGGATGATGCGGCGGCACGCCACGCATGCGGTTGCCGTGGATGTACTCGGACATGGTCACAGACACGACGGTGCGGCTCTTGAACAGTTTGTTGAGCTTGCGGTAGATGCCGTTGATAATGCCCTTGCCGTCGATATCGCGCTGGTAATGCGCCCAGGCGTCGTCGCCGTCGATTACCACGGTGACGAGAGAATGTTTCTTCTTGTTGTTCGGCGCCATCGAGAGTACGTTCTCGATGAAATCGTCGGCCGCGTTCTCGGCATAATAATTCCGGTATACCCAGTTGATGCGGTTCGTCAGCAGTCCGTTTGCAAACGCGCCGTACATGGTCTTATCATCAACCGACACCATGTAGGGAAGCGTGCTCGGAAGATTTTTCGGTGCGCTCTTGGCAAGCACCTGCTCGTCGGAAGTGAACCACTCGAAACCGTTTTCCTTCAGCAGCGGAATCACTGCGGGCGAGATCGCGCCGTACGGCGCGACATAGCCGGAAGGCGTGGCATTGAAATACTTTTTGTAAGCGGCGAGCGACATTTTCAGCTGCGCGTCGGCGTCCTGCGGCGAGGCAAACTGTGCGGGCAGATTCACCTTCGGATCGGCGTCTTTCGCGACGTCGGTATTGATCAGCAGGGGCAGGATGGCGTCGGAGTACGAGGTCGCCGCAAGCTCAAGCTGTCCGATCATTGCGTCCGCGTTGAACTGTGCCTTGTCGAAAGCAGGGACGATACTTGCCATGACATACCAGATCGAAGCGACGATGCGCTGACAGTCTTCCTCGGTGATCTCACGCTTGAGATAGTACTTGCCGTCACTGCGGAAGGAAACGAGATCGCGCATGTCGAGCGAGCGATAGATGCGCGTGCCGGTCTGGATCAGCGGGACGCGGCGCTCGTAGAACTCGGTATCGAAATTCGAGAAGATGGCCATGAACTTGAGCAGACGCAGTTCCTGCGTCGTGTATTGCGGATTGCCGTTGCTGTCGCGCCATTTCTCATACAGTGCCGTCAGCTCGGGATAGCGGTGCAGCCGCACTTCGCTCATCGTGAAGGCATTCCACTCGTTCTTGTAGAGCACAGCCTTGTCTTCTTCGGTGAGCTGTTCGGCGGGTGTCAGGCAGGCATCGATCCAGGGATCGGTCTTTCCCTTCATGTCACGAAGGAAGCGCGCGCCATCCATGTCCGCATAACGCGGATTGTTGGGGCGGTATTTCTCAATGTAAGGTTCGAGGCGCTTGACATAGATTTCCTGAATCTGCCACAGCAGTGTCGGGGAAAGCACCGCGGTTGCGTGCACATTCGGGTAGCGCTGAATCACATCCGCCAGCTCGAAGTAGTCACGCAGCGCATGCTGTCGCACAAAAGGAGCGACGATGTGATCCTTGTCTACATCGTAGTACAGAGGAAGATGGTGGCGGAACACGAGGTTCAGAAAGACCGTGCCACCGGTTTTCGCATATGAGTCGTTGAGATTCTTCCGTACCGGATACCCCTGGGTGATCAGCTTTCCATCCTCCGCAATCGAAACCAGCGAGTTCAGACGCCGGCCGTCCACCGATTCGAAGGTCAGAGGATTTGCCGGATCGATCTCGATCTTGCTGCCGTCGATCATGTAGGCGTATTGGTAGGTACCGGGGAGCAGGTCAACGGTTACGGTCCATTTACCCTCTTCCGCTTTGCTCATCGGATGCGTCTCGGTAGACCAGGCATTGAAATCTCCGACCAGGGAAACCGAAGATGCTTCGGGATTCGCATAGACAAAGGTAATGCCGTCACCGCTTTTCGAGGGCTGGGCGTTTGCCACGAGGGACATAAACAGGGTAGCAACCAGCAGATGGAAGAAGCTGCGTTTCATAATACTCCGCAAAAAACTATGAAGGTGACTACGATAACTCAGGGCTGTGGAAATGATGTGCCATCAAGAGGCCAAACTACTTTTTTATCGCTTGAAATGCAACAAAATCAATGGTGTTACGGGGACGCTCCCACGCTGTATACCCTGTTGTTACGGGGCGTGCGGGCTTTCTGTTCCCCGCACGCGTGTACGGGAAATTCCCTTCAGAACCGGTCAGCTTTTGCGTATGTTAAAAGAATCATCACTTCCCGCTTCAAGGAAAAGGATTGCTTCCCTATGGAAATCTCTCCCCATGTGAAAGAAATTATCACGGTACTCAACGCGTATACGCGTGATGGACTGCGTGACGGCGAACTGCTCGCGGCGTTTCTGCAGCACGCCGCCGACCGCGGAAAGCACGCGGAACTGGGAGATTTGTCCTTCACCGCCAAATACCTGACGCGCGTACAATCGGCCATTCACAAACAGACGCCGCAATCCGACCTGTACGCCAAGCTGGAAGAGGAGTTTTCCTATGGCGTGCACAGCTTTCATGCGAAAGTGAAGGAGTTCGTAGCGGACGGCGAGGAGGAATTCCGCTCCATGGTCGATCGCCACGTACTCGCGGTCTCGCAACCTGCCCTCCGGAACCTGATGCATCTGGCCGAAGATTTTGCCTGGATGAAGAACTGGGAGCTGGAAATGACGCGGGATGACGGTGACAATCACCGGCCCGATGGGAAGGGAAATCCCTCCGAAGGTGAGGAAACGGCAATGGGGGATGAGGACTGATGTCCCTCCTCACACGCACAACAGAATTTCTGCGCAGGCATGACGTGCTGGCTCCGAAGCGCCGCTTCGTAATCGCGGTGAGCGGGGGACTCGATTCCACCGTGCTCGCGGATGTCATGGGCGGCATCGCGCGGCGATGGTCGCTGGAACTGGTGTGCGCCTATATCCATCATGGACTCCGGGATGACGCGGATGCGGAAGAGCGTTTCGTACGTGAAATGGCCGGACTACTGGGCGCGCGTTTCGCCACGCGCCGTATCGATGTGCGCGGAGTACACGATGTGGAAGGAGGGTCGCTGCAGGATGTTGCGCGCCGCCTCCGCTATGCCGTGCTCAATGACATCGCCGACGAACACGAAGCGGATGCCATCATGCTCGCGCATCACGCCGATGACCAGGCAGAAACCGTGCTGGCACATTTCCTGCGCGGTAGCGGCGTGCGTGGTCTTGCCGGGATGTCCCCGGTACGCGACCGGCTGTACCGTCCTTTTCTCACGGAAACCCGCGCCGTGCTCGAAACCTGGGCCGAAGTCCGCGGACTCCGCTGGTGCCACGACAGCTCCAACGACAGTGACGCATACAGTCGCAATGCCCTCCGGCATCACGTCATTCCCGCACTGCGCGCGCATGCGGGTGCCGCATGGCCCGGCGTTGCGGTGGACAATGCCCGGCTCTTTCGTTCCCTCGACGGTTTTCTCGAAGCGCATATCGCTGCGCGTGCAGCGGAGTGTATCGTTGCCGATGCGGAAGGGCTTCAGGTTGCGGTTCAGCCGTTGAAAGGGTATTTTGAATATGAGCAACTGGCCCTGCTGCGCAAAGCGATCGGCATGCTGCGCGGCAGCGAGGGACAGTTCGATGAAGTCTTTTCTCTTCTGCATCTTATTGATGCGGAACCGGGTAAACATGCCGTCCTGCGTGGCGGCTTTCGCGCATTCAGGGAAAAGGACGCTATCGTATTCCGTCGTCCTTCCGCTGTTCCTGAAGCCACCGTTCTCGAACCGGGTATGCAGCGGGAATTCGGCTCGGCCCGGGTTTCACTGCAGCGGTGTTCGCGACACGACGTCTCCTTCAGCCGCGACCCGAACGAGGAGTACATCGATCTTTCGCGATGCGGTGACAGGCTGACGCTGCGGGCATGGACGGCTGATGACCGTTTCACGCCGATTGGAGGGATCGGCTCGCTTCGCGTCTCGGGGTTCCTGACCTCGGCCGGTATTCCGGCGCATCGGCGCAGCGATATCCCGGTGCTCGAAGGGAAGAACGGACTCGTCTGGGTATGCGGTGTGCGTCTCGATGCGCATGCAGCCCTGCGTGACGACAGTGGCGATATCGCCCTGCTCAGATTTACACAACAGCAAACAAGCGCATGACTCCGAACGTAGAAATTCCCCCGCACGTCGATATCAAGGGAGACCGCTTCACGCCGTTCATTCCGGTGCAGCAGCTGCAGGCCCGCATCACTGCGATTGCCAATGAGATCAATCGAGACATGGCCGACCAATGTCCGATTTTCATCTGTGTCCTCAACGGCGCCTTCATGTTTTTCGCTGATCTCGTTCGGCAGATCACCATCGACTGCGAAGTCGATTTCCTCAAACTCTCGAGTTACGGCGAGCGAAAGATCTCTTCCGGGAATGTCGAACTGGTGAAGGATTTGAACTGTGAGGTGGAAGGACGCAATATCGTGCTCGTCGAAGACATCGTCGATACGGGCTATTCCATCGATTTCATGAAGAATTGGATACAGGCGAAGAACCCCGCCTCCCTGAAAATTGTTACATTACTGCACAAACCCGAGAGCACGAAGATCGCGCATGACCTCGACTATGTCGGTTTCGAGATTCCCCCGCGCTTCGTGGTGGGATTCGGACTCGATTACGCGCAGAGAGCGCGCAACCTTCCCGCGATCTATATCCTCGACGGCCAGGACAGTACCGATACAGACGCATAAACTCACTGTTGGCAGATAGACATTTCATGCAGGAAAGACCAGAACCCAGACCCCTCAAAGCCGCTGGCAGCGACGACGACAGAAATTCTCCCCCCCGGAAGAACAGTGAGCGTCCCCCCGGCAAACAGCCGCAGCGCAATCCCGAAGAAAACAACTGGCAACGCTACTCCAAGGTGTTTCTCACCTGGCTTATTGTCATTCTTCTTTTCTTCGTCATGTTCAGCTTCTTTAATACGGAGCCCGATCCAACGGCCATTACCTACTCGCAGTACCAGGAATTGCTGCACGGTGAACGGCATACGCTGGATGACACGGAAGTAAAGATCAACCGTGCCGTCGTCGAGAAGTCGAATCTCAACGATTACGTCATGCACGGTTATCTGAACAACAAAATCTCGATGAAATCCGTCGAGGGCAAAGCCTTTACCTCTTCGGAGTTTACCGTGAATCTCGGAGCAGTGGATTCCGAGATGCAGAAGGAATGGGTGTCGCGCGGCATCGAGGTGACGTTCAAGGAAAAGAACAACGAATGGACGCAGTACCTGATCAGTTTCCTGCCGTGGATACTGATTATCGGCGTCTGGCTGTTTTTTATGCGCCGGATGCAGTCCGGTGCGGGCGGCGGACCGAAAGGACTCTTCTCCTTCGGCAAAAGCCGCGCCAAAATGGTATCCGAAAACACCATCCGTGTGACGTTCTCCGATGTCGCTGGTGTGGACGAAGCGAAATATGAGCTGCAGGAAGTCATCGAATTTCTGAAAGAACCCGGAAAATTCCAGCGCCTCGGCGGGAAGATTCCACGCGGTGTGCTGCTGCTGGGTCCCCCGGGAACCGGCAAAACCCTGCTCGCACGTGCCGTGGCCGGGGAAGCCGGTGTGCCGTTCTTCTCGATCAGCGGTGCGGAATTTGTTGAAATGTTCGTGGGCGTCGGCGCCAGCCGTGTGCGCGATCTTTTCGACAACGCCAAGAAGAATTCACCGTGTATCGTCTTTATTGACGAGATCGATGCCGTGGGACGGCAGCGCGGTGCAGGACTCGGTGGCGGTCACGATGAGCGCGAACAGACGTTGAACCAGCTGCTGGTGGAAATGGACGGCTTCGAGCAGGGCAGCACCGTGATTATTATCGCGGCCACCAACCGTCCCGACGTGCTCGATCCCGCACTCCTGCGTCCCGGCCGCTTCGACCGCCAGATCGTTGTCGATCGTCCCGACGTGAAGGGACGCCTTGGCATTCTGAAAGTACACACGCGGAAAATCCCGCTGGATCCGGATGTGGACATTGAAGTGCTGGCGAAAGGCACACCCGGACTCGCCGGTGCGGAACTGGCCAACCTCGTCAACGAGGCAGCCCTGTATGCCGCGCGGCGGAATATGAAATCCGTTACCATGAGCGATTTCGAGGAAGCCAAAGACAAGATCATGATGGGCATGGAACGAAAGAGCCTCATCATCTCGGATGACGAAAAACGCATGACGGCCTATCATGAGGCGGGACATGTGCTCGTGGCCAAGATGATCCCTGAAGCGGATCCGGTGCACAAGGTCACCATCATTCCCCGTGGACGCGCGCTGGGTGTTACGACGTACCTGCCCATCGACGAAAAACACACGTATTCGAAACCGTATCTCGAAGCGATGATCGCGTATGCCATGGGCGGACGCGCGGCGGAGATGCTGGTCTTCGGACAGCTCACGACCGGTGCAGGCAATGACATCGAACGCGCCACGTCACTGGCGAGGAAAATGGTCTGCGAGTGGGGTATGAGCGAACTCGGTCCCCTCACTTTCGGCGCGAAGCAGGAAGAAATCTTCCTCGGCCGTGAAATCTCACAGCATCGTGATTACAGCGAGGAAACCGCCATCGCCATCGATGCTGCCGTGCGTGATATCGTGACGCAGGGCATGACCCGGGCCGATGACATCCTCACCGAGCATCGTGAGACGCTCGACCGCCTCTCCGAGGCGCTGCTCGAGCGCGAAATTCTCGACAGTGACGAAATAGACATACTGCTGCGAGGCGAAGAGCTTCCGCCGAAGAAAATCCCTGAGAACGGCGACAGCGTCGTCAAAGAGGGCGAAGAGCGCCTGAAAATCGACCAGGAGCGGGCGGACAAAATCCGCCGTGCCGTCGAAGAGATCAAGCGGCAGGAAGAAGAGCAGAAGCAACAGGACAAGGATGCATGAACGTGCCGGCAGCAGACACTCCCGCACACGTATCCTTTGAGTTCGAGCTGATGCGAAAGGGCATTCACATGATGTCCCTTTCCATCCCGATCGCATACTATTTCATGTCGCGCGAACTGGCGCTGAGTCTGCTTATCCCCCTCACCGTGCTGTTCCTGCTCGGTGATGTGATGCGTACGTATCACGAAGGGACGTACCGGCTCTACCGCAAAGTCTTCGGACGCATGCTCCGTGCGCATGAAATCACGCGCGAGAAAAAAACACTGAACGGCGCGAGCTGGGTGCTGATCTCCGCGACACTCTGTGTGCTGGTCTTTCCGAAGCTCATCGCCATTACCGCCTTCGCGGTGCTGATTGTATCAGACACCGTCGCGGCGCTGGTGGGCAGGCGCTTCGGAACGAAAAAATTCAATGACAAGACACTCGAAGGAAGTTCGGCCTTTGTCGTATCCGCCGCCGTGGTCATCCTGTTTACCCCAAAAGTTGCGCACGCGCCCATGGAGTATGTGATCGCGATCGTCGCTGCGGTGTTCGGTGCCCTCGCCGAAGTTTTTTCCTTCGATATCATCGACGATAACTTTGCCATCCCTGTCGCCATCGGAGCCACACTGTGGCTCATGTATGCGCTCTTTCTCCCGGAACTGAATGTTTATTTTCTGGATGGCTGATATGCGCACTTTCCTTCCTTTCACCCTGCTGGCCGCCGCGCTGTTGTTCACCTCGTGTGGACTCGACAGTAAGGAAGACGCCATGGGGGAAAACGACATCATCACCATCATTGCCGACAGTGCGGATTATGACGCGCTTGAGGATGTGATGGAAAATGCTTTCATGCAGCCGCTGTTCACTCCGCAGACCGAAAGCTGGTTCAGACTGCAGCGCTATAACCTCGGGGAGCTTCTCGATCACAAACGGGACCGCAACATTCTTCTCGTCGCACCGCTCGATGCCGACAACCGCATGGGCGAGTACATGCGCTCAGCGCTGGATTCGTCGGTGAAAGAACTTGTGCGCAACGGTGAACAGCATGTGTTCGTGAAAAAGGATCTCTGGTATCGCGGACAGACCGTGGTGCATCTCACGGGCCGGAATATGGAGGACCTGCGGAACTTCATGGTCACCAACGCCGATCAGCTCGAATACTATTTCAAGGAGGCGTGGGACCAGCGGGAAATCGCTCATATGTGGTCGCTGCCGAGGGAAAAGGATCTTGAGCAGCGCCTGATGGATGAGTACGGTTTCTCGTTCGCCATCATCCGCAGCTGGTTCGTCGGCAAAGACAGTTCAGACATTAACACCGTGCTGCTGCGCAGGCAGGCGCCGCAGGAAACCGAACGCTGGTTGATGGTGCACTGGGAAGACACCGACAACACCAGTCTGCTCACCAGTGAACATGCACTCGACCTGCGGAATCGTCTCACGGAAATTCTCTATCGCACGTATGATGATTCTTCCTGGGTCGTCGTCGATACCGCGCATCACCTGCAGTTTGACGAAGTGAATTTTCTCGATCACTTCGCCATCCGCATGAAGGGACTGTGGCGGATGAACGACTATACCATGGGCGGACCTTTTGTCAGCTACCTTTTCTATGACGAGGAGCAGGGCCGCATTTATTATCTCGACGGATCGGTATTCGCTCCGCGATATGAGAAAAAGAAACTGCTGCAGGATGTGGACGTCATGATGAAGACCTTCCACACCGCGCAGAAGAAGGACAGCGACGAGGGCTCCTGATGTCCGTCATTTCCGCGGATATCCGGCACTGGGTGATATGGACAGGCAAGCTGCTGCTTGCCGTGCTCCTCCTGTTTCTTCTCCTGCAGAATCTGCAGACCGGCAGTCTGCGTGCGACGCTCGCGAGCATGCAGTCCGTCTGGCTTTACACGGCGCTCCTGTTGCTCCTTCCAAACCTTTATTTCCAGTACAGCAAGTGGAAACTGCTGCTTCACAGCGTGTATCCCGCAGTGGCAGCACGTGACATACGCGCTTCGCTGCTGCTCGGGTTTACCTTTGGTGTCGTCACTCCCGCACGCATAGGGGAGTTCGGCGCGCGTGCGGCATCAATTCGCGGCGCGAGCCGGTTGACGGTGGTCGGACTCACCGCGATCGATAAAATGGCGACACTGTGCGTGACGCTGACGGTTGGCGGGGTGGGACTTCTGCTGTTCAACGTGCAGCATCCCTTCATGCCGACCTGGCTGCTCGCCGTAATCGAAGGAGCGCTGCTCGCCGGTGCCGTGCTGCTCTGGCTGTTGTGGGCCCGTCACTCATCCGACACGTCAGAAGCGGAAACCCGCGGTCGCATCGTCCGCAAATGGCAGCGGTTGCGCAGTTCACTGCAGCATCTGGATACGCGAACGCTTCGCCGTCTGTTGCTGCTTTCCGTGCTCTTCTACTGCACCTTCGTGCTGCAATTCTACTTCCTGCTCATGGCACTCGGTCCCGTCGACGCCACAACAGCGCTGTCAGGCATCAGCACCATCATGCTGCTGAAAACACTGATTCCGCCCCTGACGCTCGGAGAGCTCGGCATCCGTGAAGGCGCGAGCGTGTTCGTGCTCGGCGCTGCGGGTGTCGTCGCAGCGGCCGCCATCGGCGCCTCGCTGCTGCTGTTTACCATCAACATCCTTCTCCCCGGATTTGCAGGCCTCCTGGTGCTGCTGCGGCGTCCGTTGAGGACGGTCGCATGACAGCCTTCGCCTTTTTCTCACTCTTCGCCGCGCTGACAGCGGTATACATGCTGTTCCTTTTTCGCATACGAAGCGGGATACGCTACCTGTATGAACAGCAGCGGCATGATACCGATCATGATACGGGACGCACTGAAAATCTGCCCTTCCTTACCGTGCTCGTTCCCATGCGCGACGAAGCGCCGCAGCTTGAAGCCAGCGCAGCATCGCTTGCCGCGCAGCAGTATCCGTCCGACAGGCTCGAGGTGCTGTACATCGACGATCATTCGACAGATGGCAGTGCGGAGGAAGCGGAGCGTCTGCTTGGGCAGGATGCACGTTTTCGCGTGCTGCACTGCTCTGAAAGCGAGAGCGGAAAAAAGGATGCGCTGACGCGCGGCGTGCAGGAGGCGCGCGGGGAGATTATCGTCACGACGGATGCGGATTGCACGCATGACCCTGTCTGGCTTCGTACGCTCACATCACCGTTTGTAAGCGGAGCGGATGTGGTTGCGGGTCCTGTCGTGTTCACCAACCGCGAACGTTTCTTCACCCGCCTGCAGGCGATGGAATTTCTCGGCCTGGTGGGCGTGGGGGCGGGCTTTTTCGGCATCGGTTATCCGCGTCTGTGCAACGGTGCGAATTTTGCCTACCGCCGCAGCTGCTTTGATGCGGCCGCAGGATACAGCAGCAACCGTGAGGTGGTGAGCGGAGACGATGAATTCCTGCTGCATGACATTGTGTACCGGCAGGGGGGACATGCGCAATTCGTGAGCAGGGAAAGCGCCATCGTGCGGACTCCGGCGGCCGGAAGCGTTCGTGAGTTCCTGCAGCAGCGTATCCGCTGGTCGTCGAAAGCCTCGAAGTATATCGACCGCCGCTTTGTTTCTTTTCTTGTAGTGCTTTTTGTGTATTTTCTCTTTGCTGCCACCGCACCGGTCATCAGTTTGGGATCGCCGGCAGCCCTTGCGGCTGGCATACTTTTTTTTCTTCTGAAATGCATCACGGATGCTGCCGTGCTCTTCGCCGCGGCCTCGCTGTTTCGTCAGCCGCTGCGTCCAGTCGACCTACTTGCGGCTGAGTTTCTGCACGCGTACTATATCGTGGTCGTTTCCGCGTTCGGATTTTTTGGGGTATTCTCATGGAAGAACCGAAACCTGAAAAAGGGCTGAATTCCTTCTGGCTGCATGATGGGGAATTGCGGCTGTTCTGGAAAATGAGCAGCTATTTCACCGTTTTCATATTCCTTTTCATTGTTCTGTACTCCGCTTCCAAAGTGGTGCCTGCCAATTTGGACTGGCGCCTTGCCAATCCCACCCTGATGGCGATAGCTGCGGGACTCGCGACGGCGTTCCTGCTCGCCGTGGCAGGGGGACGCGGATTCGCGGTGGAGACGGGGTTGCTATGGTACCGTCACAGCATACGCGATGTTCTGCTCGGGATAGGGATTGCCGCACTTATGGTCACGGCGCTCCTCGGCCTGGAACTTCTGCTGGGTGAGGCAAGTATCAGCTCCGTGCATCTGACCACGGGCTACGCGGTAAGACTTCTTGCGGTCAGCCTCGTTGGATTCACACTCGTAGGTGTCGCCGAAGAACTGCTGTTTCGCGGGTATCCTTTCAGCGCCATGCAGCGGCAGGGTAGTACGGCACTCGCACTCATCGTCACTTCCGTACTGTTCAGTCTCATGCACGGGTTTAATCCCGAAATCGGCTGGCTCGGTTTTATGAACATCTTCCTGGCCGGAATCTGGCTCGGCGCAGCGCGGATCGTGACGGGAACACTCTGGCTGGCGATCGGACTGCACATCGGATGGAATTTCTTTCTCGGCAGCGTGTATGGTTTCCCCGTCAGTGGCATCATCGAACGGAGTATTTTCGTGATGGACATGAACGGCACCTGGTGGATCGGCGGAGGACAATTCGGTCCCGAAGGAGGCATCCTGTCCACCCTGGTGCTGATCGGAGGAACCGCGGTGCTGATGCTGCCGGCGATGCGTTCAATGCTCAGTCCGGGAAGCGAGAAATCAGAAGAAAAAGGAAACGAGGAATAACATGAAATACATCATTGCCGCCGTTCTGCTGCTGCTGTGTGCCGCCCCTTCCATGCAGGCTCAGTGGATCAACGACAAGGCCGTGGAAGCCACCATTGATCAGGGGATTCACGATACCTACAACATGCGCTTCGAGCAGGCAGAATCAGCTTTCAGGAGCGTTGTCCAGAAATATCCCGACCACCCATCCGGCCACTTTCTGCTCGCAATGGTGGAATGGTGGCGGATACTCATCGATCTGGAAGACGAATCCCGCGATGATCATTTCCATGACATGCTTGACCGCGTCATCGACCTCTGTGACGAACGTCTCGACAACAATGAGCGTGATATCGCCGGACTCTTTTTCAAAGGCGGCGCGATTGGATTTCAGGGACGGCTGCATGCCAACCGCAAGAGCTGGGTGAGTGCAGCCACGCGGGGCAAGGAAGCGCTTCCCGTGGTGATGGATGCCGCGGAGATCGCGCCCGACAATGCGGACCTCGCTTTCGGGACAGGCATCTACGACTACTATGCCGCCGTGCTTCCCGAGCGGTACGCCGTTCTCGAACCGCTGATGATGTTTCTGCCCGAAGGGAACAAGGAACGTGGACTGCGTGAACTCCAGCAGGCCGCTGACCATGCCCGCTTCGCCAACTGGGAAGCCATGTATTTCCTGCTGCAGATCAATTACAGCATGGAAAATCGTCCCTCCACCGCCCTGCGCCACGCACGGAAGCTGCATGCCCAGTTCCCCGATAACCCGGTATTTCACCGTTATCTCGGACGCACCTACGTCAAACTCGGCAACTGGAAACGGGCCGCGGAAGTGTTCGCCGATGTCCTCAAGGGCACCTTCAAGCACAAGCGCGGCTACAGTGTCAAGATGAAACGGGAAGCGAATTACTATCTCGGCTATGCCGCCATGCTGGTGAAGGATTATGGCAAGGCCATGAAATATCTCGTCGAATGCGATCGCCTTTCGCGCAAGCTGGATGAAGAACCTTCCGGCTTCATGGTGATGGCCAACCTTCGCATGGGTATGGTGCATGACATGATGGACCAGCGAAATTACGCGATCAAGCAGTATGACAAGGTGTTGCGCATGGACGATTACCGCGGCTCGCACGATCTGGCTGCGCAGTACAAGAAATCCGGGTACAACCGGTAATCCCACCCCTGCTCCCTTCCGAAATACGGGATTTTCGGAGGGGATTACTTCGTGAATTGTGAATAAAAACACTATATTTGTGATCGGGCTCCCGCTTCGGGAGCACCCGCTCACACCTCTGCAAATCCTGCCGGATACGTGAGCCTATCTCCTCAGTTTTTTTGGACTTGTACTCCACGCACCACATTTCATAAGGAGCTGATTTATGTACGGGAAGATGAAGGAGTTTCTGGCTGAGGAACTTCAGTCGCTCAAAGATCAAAAGCTTTACAAAGACGAACGCGTCATCGAAAGTGAACAGGGAGCCGAGATCACCGTTCGCGGCAAGAAGGTCCTGAACTTCTGCGCCAACAACTACCTCGGGCTGTCTTCGCACCCTGATCTGATCAAGGCCGCGCATGAAACCATCGACGAACGCGGTTTCGGTCTTTCCTCCGTGCGTTTCATCTGCGGAACGCAGGACATTCACAAGGAACTCGAGCGCAAGGTCAGCGAGTTTCTCGGTACGGAAGACACCATTCTTTTTGCCGCCTGTTTCGATGCGAACGCAGCCGTATTCGAGCCGCTGTTCGGACCGGAAGACGCCATTATCACCGATTCCCTCAATCACGCCTCACTCATCGACGGTATCCGTCTGAGCAAGGCCCAGCGCTGGATTTACAACCACGGACACCTCGGTGACACCGAGACCGAAGATCCGGGCACGGGCAAAATGGCCAAGGGACTCGAGCGCTGCCTGAAAGAAGCCAAGGACTGCCGTTTCAAGGTTATCGTCACGGACGGTGCATTCTCCATGGACGGAGAAATCGCGAAGCTCGATGAGATCTGCGATCTCGCCGACAAGTACGACGCCCTCGTGCTGCATGACGAAAGCCATTGCACCGGTTTCCTCGGAAAGACCGGTCGCGGTACGCATGAGTACTGCGGCGTGATGGGACGCACCGATATCATCACGACGACCTTCGGCAAGGCACTCGGCGGTGCATCCGGCGGCTGCGTTTCCGGCAAGAAGGAAATCGTCGAATGGCTGCGCAACAAGGGCCGTCCGTACCTGTTCTCCAACACCGTGCCGCCCGCAGTCGTCGGCGCCACGATCAAGGCGATCGACCTGCTCAGCTCCAGCACCTACCTGCGCGACAAGCTCGAAGCCAACACGAAGAAATTCCGTTCGGAAATGACCGCGGCCGGTTTCGACATCATTCCGGGAGATCATCCGATCGTCCCGATCATGTTCGGCAAGTATGACAATTGCTCGCAGCTGGCGGTGGACTTCGCCAACAAGCTGCTCGAAGAAGGTATTTACGTTATCGCCTTCTCCTTCCCCGTGGTTCCGCGTGGCAAGGATCGTATCCGCGTGCAGCTTTCCGCCGCACACGATACCGAGCATATCGACAAGGCCGTCGCCGCCTTCACGAAAGTCGGTAAAGAACTGGGCATGCTCTGAGAGCACGCCTGAAACTTCGGAGTGCATGGAGTCCCGCGTGAGCGGGACTCCTGCCATCCGGCAGCAGCGCAATCGCATTCGAACATCATACACAGGAACACATTCATGAAAGAGATCAAGAAGATTCTCGTAACCGGCGCTGTCGGACAGATCGGTTCCGAGCTGACCATGGCCCTGCGTGAGAAATACGGTGCCGAAAATGTCATCGCCACCGGACGCAAAACCGAGCCCAGCAAAGAGCTGAAGGAATCCGGTCCCTTCCATTTCATCGACGTGAACAACATCGACTCGGTCGAAGAGATGATTACGAAGTACGACATCGACACCGTCGTGCACATGGCCGCGATCCTCTCCGCCGTCGGCGAGAAGAACCCGAACCTGGCGTGGGACGTCAACATGAACGGCACGCTCAACATCCTCAACCTCGGCGTCAAGCATGAGATGGCCCGCGTGGTCATTCCCAGTTCCATCGCCGTGTGGGGTCCGGGCACTCCCGCCATCGCCCCGCAGGATACCGCACTGCATCCGACCACGATGTACGGCGTCACCAAGGTCTGCGGCGAAATCCTCGCCGACTACTACGTACAGAAATACAACCTCGACAGTCGCGGACTCCGTTACCCGGGCATCATCTCCTCCGAGACGCTCCCCGGCGGCGGCACCACCGACTATGCCGTGGCGATTTACTACGAGGCCATCAAGAACAAGCATTACACCTGCTTCGTGCGTGAAGACACGCGCCTGCCGATGATGTACATGCCCGACTGCCTCAAGGCCACCATCGACCTGATGGAAGCACCCTTCGACAAGCTCAAACGCCACAACGACTACAACGTCGGCTCCATGAGCTTCACGGTGAAAGACCTCGCCGACAGTATCAAGAAAGTCATCCCCGACTTCACCGTCGATTACGCGCCGGACTTCCGCCAGGATATCGCCGACTCGTGGCCCGATGGCGTCGACGACACGCCCGCCCGCGAAGAGTGGGGCTGGAACCCCTCCTTCGACCTCGACAGCATGACCAAAGACATGCTCGAAAAGCTCCAGGCCCGCCATGATAAGGGTGAGCTCTGAGTTTAACCTTCTCGGTTCAGAATTCGGAAAACCCCGCAGCACTTGCGGGGTTTTCTGTCAGATGGCAGATTTCAAATTGCAGATAACAAACCGGACAGCAGCCGGGAATGCTTCCCGTGAGGTGTACCCGGATGTCTGTGGGCTTAGTGGAAGCAATCCCGGATTTCGAATCGGGATGGAAAAATGGAAGGATAGAAGCATGGAAATAGCACCGCGATGTTATATTTCCATGTTTCCATGTTTCCATGTTTCCATGTTTCCATACCGAACAAACCGCAATGAACAGGATATGAACCGATGAAAAGAATACCAGTACTATTGACGCTGACGATGATTGCCATTGCAGGCTGCGGGGGAAGCTATCCGCCGCTGGAGACGGTCGAGCGGGTGGATCTTGAGCGCTATGCGGGCAAGTGGTATGAAATTGCGCGGCTGCCGAATTCGTTTCAGGAGGACTGCTGGAACTCCACCGCCGAGTACACACTCATCGACGACGAAACGGTGCGCGTGATCAACCGCTGTGAGGAAGACAGCGTCGGCGGGGAGATCGATGATGTCGAAGGCAAAGCCTGGGTCGTCGAAGGCAGCAACAATGCGAAGCTGAAGGTGTCGTTCTTCTGGCCGTTCAAGGGGGATTACTGGATTCTGATGCTGGACGATGCGTACCAGTGGGTCGCTGTCGGCACTCCCAGCCGCGAATATCTCTGGATCATGGCGCGCGATCCGCAGCCGGACTATCTGCCACTCGACCGCATCAAGCAGGAACTCGCCCGGAAAGGCTTCGACGTAACGAAGCTCATCTCCCGTCCCGACGTGGGGTGATTGATGCCATTATCCCGCGACCTGTGCGTGTCGTCGTGATATCAGCTTATTCGAGATCCTGGAGAGGGTCTCGGCTTTTTCAATTTCCTCATCCGGGATCGAATCACCTTCAGCGGCCCGCCATCGAAGAATGCTCAGCCAGTCCCAGTACGCGGTACCTTTGCCCGAAATGGTGACCGGAGCGGGGAACGCGGCTCGACCTCGCCTGCCCGTTGACCAGAGCCGAACCGCTTCACGCGATACCCCAAGCCGTTCAGCTATCATCGACTGTGTCACCAGTGGCGCAGGCGCAATCCCTCCGACCGACAAACCAATTCTGCTACCTTCGATGTTCTGAATTGCTGATGAGACCGCTTCCTCCATGGAGACCGCTTCCCGTGTGAAATCAAGAAAGACGAATCCATTGCGCGTCCACACCAGTCCGTCAGAGCACCCTGATTCATACAGGGCATCCTCGATACCCTCAGTGGCGTCGAAAGTGGATTCCAGAATAAGGGTGAACGAATAATTTTTCTTCATACTCTGCTTCCGGTGTCTGGGCATGCATTGATTCTTGCCAATATCTGTTTTGCGTGATTACCCGGATTGCGTGGGGAGGACCAGACGGACAATCTACAACCTTCGCCCGCAGCGAGCGGGCAGTACATGTATCCCCATGCGTGAGCTGAGGACCCGGGGTGGCGATATCGCCACCCGCAGCTTTCGGCGAAACGGATTGCCGCTTCGACTTCTTTGTTCGGGTGCCTTGGACGCAATGTGTTATCCCTAATATGTCTGAAGTGTTGACAAAAGTCAACAGGGGGGGGGCCGTGCCCTATTTCGCGAAGGATCGGAACTGGCTGCACGTTGCGAAATGGCATTTCCGGGACCGTAAAAATCAGGGCACTCCGGGTGAGGAGTGCCCCTTGTCATATTTCCATCCTTCCATTTTTCTATTGTTCCATACTCCGTACGCCCGAGCAGCTTCAGCGATCAGCATGGAGCGGGTCGTCCCGCTCAGGCGTAGCCATAGCGCAGGTCACAGCCAGATTCCCATTCCCACCGAGAGCAGGAAGTAGCGACGGACACCCATGCGCAGGCGGGTTGTCTGATCGGGACCCAGGTAATAGGCCTGTGATCCTTTCTCCAGTTGGACGCGGTAGAGAAATTCGTAGTACGCGAAGGAGGTCGGGAGTTGCACGCCAAGTACGGCGAAACTGCGCTTGCCGAAACTGTCGTGTTCATTCATCCATTCCCACTCGGGTGTGTTTTCCTCGAAACGGAATTCCTGATCGCCTGAGGGATCGAAGCTGAATCCCGCCATCACGGCACCGTAGCCCCTGTACTGCAGGCGCATGACGGCGTCGAGGAGCAGTGTTGGGTGGAGGTAACTGAGTCCGGGACGCACGGTGAGCTGCGCGTCTTCACCCAGGTCGAGGATGGGGAGATCCCACGTCGCCACGAGTCCGGGTGCAATATCGTTTGCTGACCTATGTTGCCGGAAATTGTGCCATGCGATCGAGGGACCGCCCGCGGGACCCGAGAGCAGTCCTGTCGCGTCAACGTCCTGCTGCATGGTGGGACGCGGGGCTTCCGGTTGTGTGGGAACGGTCGCGGATTGTGCCATCGTGAGCGTGGAGATCAGGCATAGCGCGCCCATGATGAAAAGGAGACTTTTCATTGCTTGCATCGGGATACCAGTATGTTATGAGTAGGAAAATCAGTTGGGACGGACAGCAGTTCCGGAGCTTCGTCCGCCATTGTACCGGCACATCGGAAGAGACACGCAAAGCCCCCCGCTTTGTTACAAGGGGACGGAAAAACGACCTTTATGCAGAAAGTGCATAATTCCAGGCGCGAGATTATGCAGAATGTGCATAAAAATGGACCAGGTCTTACCCGTGGGATGGATAAGACCTGGTCGTAAGGTCAGGGAAGGGCGAAAGATTTATTTTTTCTTCGCAGTCTTCTTGGCTTTCTTTTCCACCTTGCGGGGGTTGCGCAGGGCGGCGCGGGCTGCGGCCAGGCGCGCGATGGGCACGCGGAAGGGCGAACAGCTCACGTAGTTGAGTCCGATGTTGTGACAGAATTCCACCGATGCGGGCTCGCCACCGTGCTCGCCGCAGATACCCAGCTTGATGTCGGGCTGCGTCTTGCGTCCCTCGGCCACGGCATGCTTCATCAGGAAGCCGACACCGCTCTGGTCAATGCTCTCGAAAGGATCGCGAGCGTAGATGTCGTTCTGCACATACGAAGGCAGGAAGCGTCCGGCATCGTCACGGCTGACACCGAGTGTGGTTTGCGTCAGGTCGTTGGTGCCGAAGGAGAAGAACTCGGCGACACCGGCAATCTCTGCCGCGGTGATGGCGCCACGCGGCACTTCAATCATGGTGCCGACGAGGTAATTGAATTTGATTTTCTTCGCCTTCATGACTTCATCTGCCACGCGGCGCACGATCTGTTCCTGCATCTTCAACTCGAGGACGTTGCCGACGAGGGGAATCATGATCTCGGGGAAGGCCTTGATCCCTTTCTTGCGCACATTGGCTGCTGCTTCGAATACGGCACGTGCCTGCATCTCGGTGATCTCGGGATACATGATGCCGAGACGGCAGCCGCGGAAACCGAGCATCGGATTGAACTCATGCAGGGCTTCGACACGCTCCTTGACCTTGGCGGCGGGAATGCCGAGATCGTCGGCGACTTCCTTTTGTCCCTTCTCGTCGTGCGGAAGGAATTCATGCAGCGGGGGATCGATGGTGCGGATGGTCACGGGACGCTTGCCCATGGCTTTGAAAATGCCTTCGAAGTCCTTGCGCTGCAGCGGCAGCAGCTTCGCGAGTGCCTTGCGGCGTCCTTCCGTATCCTCTGCCAGGATCATCTCACGCATGGGACCGATCTTTCCTTCACCGAAGAACATATGCTCGGTGCGTGTGAGTCCGATACCCTCGGCGCCGAATGCCACGGCGTTTTCGCTCTGATCGGGCTGATCGGCGTTGGTGCGGATGTTGATCTGCCGCGCCTTGTCGGCCCACTTCATGATGCGGTCGTACATTTTGAAGACCGGTGCATCGGCGGGCTTGAGCGACTTGTCGATAAGGACCTGCACGACTTCGCTGGGACGCGTGGGGATATTGCCCATGAGCACTTCACCCGTGCTGCCGTCGAGGGAGATGTAGTCACCTTCCTGCACGACTTCCTTGCGCCCTGCAATGCGCATTTCGCGCTTCTTGTAATCGATTTTCAGGGAGTCGCAGCCTGCAACACAGACCTTGCCCATCTGGCGCGCCACCAGTGCGGCGTGTGAGGTCATACCGCCTCGTGCGGTCAGGATACCTTCGGCTGCGTTCATGCCCTCAATGTCCTCAGGCGAGGTTTCGATGCGGACGAGGATGACCGGATCGCCGTACTTGGCGAACTGCACGGCGTCTTCGGCATTGAATGCCACGCGGCCGGACGCGGCGCCTGGACCGGCGTTGAGTCCCTTGGTCAGGAGCTGGTCGCCGTTGATGGCATTCTGCTTTTCCTTCATATCGAAGATCGGGCGCAGCAGCTGGTTGAGCTGATCCGGCTCGATGCGCATGAGGGCTTCTTTCTGCGAGATGAGTTTTTCCTTCACCATGTCGACCGCGATCTTGATCGCGGCAAAGGCCGTACGCTTGCCAACGCGGCACTGCAGCATGTACAGATCCCCATCCTGAATGGTGAACTCAATGTCCATCATGTCACGATAGTGCTTCTCGAGCTTCTTGCGGATATCGAGCAGCTGCTTGTGTGCCTTGGGATCCTTGTCCTTCAGCTGGATGATGGGCAGCGGCGTGCGCGTACCGGCGACGACATCCTCGCCCTGCGCATCCATCAGGAATTCACCGTAGAAGTAATTCTCACCGGAAGCGGCATCGCGCGTGAAGGCAACGCCAGTACCGGATTTCTCGCCCATGTTTCCGAAGACCATGGACTGTACGTTCACTGCGGTACCCCACTCGTCGGGGATGCCGTTGAGCTTGCGGTAGACATTCGCGCGGGGATTGTTCCAGGAACTGAACACGGCGCCGATTGCGCCCCAGAGCTGCTCCTGCGGATCCTCCGGAAATTTCTTGCCGGTTTCGCGCTTGATGGCAGCCTTGAATTCCGCAACGAGTTCCTTCATGTCCTCGGCAGTCAGCTCGATATCCAGCGTGACACCGCGGGCCTCCTTCTTCGCTTCGAGGATTTCCTCGAAAGGATCGATGTCATCTTTCGTTTTCGGCTTGAGATCCAGCACCACGTCGCCGTACATCTGTACGAAGCGGCGGTACGAATCGTATGCGAAACGTTCGTTACCGGAACGCTTGATCAGTCCCTGCACCGTCATGTCGTTGAGACCGAGGTTCAGGATGGTATCCATCATACCCGGCATCGAAGCGCGTGCACCGGAGCGGACGGAGACGAGCAGGGGATTCTTCGCATCGCCGAACTTCGCTTTCATGTCGCGTTCGACCTTGCGCAGCGATTTCTCCACCTGCTCCTTGAGCTGTTTCGGATAGGTGAGCTTGTTGTCGTAGTAATAAGTGCAGACATCAGTGGTGATGGTGAATCCCGCCGGCACGGGCAGACCGATGTTCACCATCTCGGCGAGGTTGGCGCCCTTGCCGCCGAGCAGATTTTTCATGTCTGCACGGCCGTCAGCTTTCTTGCCGCCGAAGAAGTACACGTATTTCTTCGCGCGCGGGGTTGCCGTCGATTTCGATTTGGATTTGGCCATGAAGGTCCTCCAAGTAAAAGTATCACAGGTATATGTAGCACGTCGTTTTCGTGTCAGCTTCCCGGCATTCTCCCCTTACCTCCGAATACCGGAATTCACGATATCTTTCAAAGATAAAGAATTATCAAACGCAAGAATAGCGGGGAGTGTCACGGAATCATGAGAACTGCGTTTGGAACCGACATACACGGGAAAATTGTTATGAAGGGACAACCGAAACATTTACGATTGATGCATGTTGATTCGTTTATATATATCGCTTCTTTTTGTGCTTGCCGCCCCTCTGGCAGCTCAAACAGTTCCGCAGCTGCTCGAGCGCGGAGACAGCGCCCTGACCGCCATGAAGCCGAAGCTTGCCCTCGACTACTACACCCGTGCTCAGCGTACCGCACCTGAGGATGCCGCCGTTCTCTGGCGGCTATCGCGTGTACATACCGAGATCGCCGCGGAAGAGAAGGACGAGAAGAAGGCTGAAGCGTTGCTGCAGAAATCCCTGCGCTACGCCGAGCGCGCCGAGCGTGTGCGTCCCCAGGAGGCAATGGCACAGGTGGCACTTTCGGTGGCGTATGGACAGCTGGCCGTGATCGCGCCGTATGATGAAAAGGTGGATCTGAGCAAGAAGATTTACGCACATGCAAGGCGTGCGCTCGAGCTGGATGGAAGGAATCATGTTGCCATGCTGGTGCTGGGGATGTGGCACCGGGAAGTGGCATCGCTGAACTGGGCGCTCAAGCTTGTGCTCGATGCCGCGTATGGGGGACTCCCTGACGCCAGCCTGGAACAGTCGCATGAACTGCTCGCCGAAGCGGTGACATTGCGTCCTGATGAAATCATGCCGCGCGTAGAACTCGCCAAAACCCTCCTGGAAATGGACCGCGACACCGACGCCCGCCGTCAGCTCCGCCGCGCCATCTCTCTCCGCCCATCCAACCTCGGCGATCCCCGCCGCATCGCAGAAGCCCGCGAGCTCCTGGCGGACCTATAGCAGATTGCAAATGGCAGATCCCAGATTCCAGATAGCAAACCCACATGGAGCAGGGATTGCTTCCCCTGCCTTGTTCCCGGATGTTTGTTGCGATCACGGAAGCAATCCCTGATTACAGATTGCATTTCACGGGGTATGGGGGGTATGGAAAGATTGAAAAAAAGAATGATGGAAACATCAAGCAACCATCTGTACAAACCCGCTAAAAATGTCCCGCGTCCCGGACGCCTTGAGGCGGACGGGACTCCCGCGTGAGTGCAACGAGCTCCCGCGTGAGCGCAGCGAGCTCCCGCGTGAGCGCAGCGAACTCCCGCGTGAGCGCAGCGAACTCCCGCGTGAGC